>VMTI01000133.1 GCA_013791675.1 bacterium
GGAACGAGGCGTCCGGCCTATGGGCGACTGGTCTATGACAAGAGCCTTGTCTATTTTTTCAAAACCTTCTATGCTGTCGTGACTGCCGGGCGGTTCCTTGCTGTCATAAAGTTTTTTTCGGAGCGCCTTCATTAAAATTTCATCGAGCAGCGTGGATTTTCCCGACCCCGACACGCCGGTGACGCAGGTGAAAACGCCCAGCGGTATATCAACATCTATGTTTTTGAGATTAAACTGTTTCGCGCCTTTTATTCTGATGAAACCTTTGTTTTGTTTTTTGCTTTTTTTCACCACAACGGGATTTCTGAGATATCTGCCGGTAAGGGATTCGGGGCTTTTCAGCATGGCTGCGGGAGTGCCTTCAAACACAACTTCTCCCCCCAAAGCTCCGGCGCCGGGGCCCAACTCTATTATCCAGTCCGCCGCGAGCATAACGGCCTCTTCATGCTCGACCACGCAGACGCTGTTGCCCGTGTCCCGAAGTTTCATGAGATTTTTCATAAGCGCGTATATGTCCTTCTGATGCAGCCCTATCGTCGGCTCGTCAAGCACATAAAGAACACCTGAAAGCCCTGACCCTATCTGGGTGGCGAGCCTTATTCTCTGAGCTTCGCCGCGGGAAAGCGTTCCCGTCGTGCGCGCAAGTGTGAGATAATCAAGTCCCACGCCCGAAATAAAATTGAGGCGGGAATTGATTTCTTTCAGCAGAGGCAGAGCTATTTGTGCGGCGGAGCCGTCAAAAGACAGCGTCAGAAAAAATTTCTTAGCGTCGGAAACGCTCATATCGCAGATGTCCGCGATTGATTCCCCGCCTATTTTAACGGCGAGAATTTCGTCTTTGAGCCTTTTCCCGGAGCAGACGGGGCATATCTGTTTTCTCATATACAGGTGCGCAATTTCTTCTCTGACAAAATCCGATTCCGTGGAAGAAAATCTTTCCTTGATGCTTGTGATAAGGCCTTTATAGGGCGAAGAAAAATTTGAAAGAGGAATAGTCCCGTGAAGCACAAAATCCCTCTGCTTTTTTGACAGCTTCTGCCATTTTATGTTCATGGGTATGTTCATAAGGGCGCAGGCTTCTTCAAGTTTCCCGTGATAGTATCCCCGCGCGGAATGCACCCACCTGTGACTGCGCGTCGTTATCGGCCTATACCACGGGATAAGGGCGCCGTCGGAAAGGCTAAAATCAGGATTGATAACAAGCTCTTCGTCAACCTTCATCACCTCCCCCAGCCCCGTACATTCGGGACAGGCTCCGTAGGGGCTGTTAAAAGAAAAAGCGCGAGGCGATAAATCCTTTATGCTCAGCCCGCAGCGCACACAGGCATGATGCACGCTGAAAACTTTTACCGTTTTTCCAGCCACAAGTTCGCATACGCCCCCGGAGAGCGCGAGAGCGGCGTTCAAAGAATCCGTCAGCCGTTCTTTTCCCGCGCGGAATCTGTCTATTATGACGCTGATATCGTGTTTCTTTTTTTTATCCAGTTCTATTTCGCCGACGAGGTCGCAGGGCTTGCCATCAACCACGACGGAAGAGAAGCCCTCTTTCCTCAGTTTGAGAAAAAGCTCCGCAAAGGCGCCTTTCTTTCCGCTGGCGACATTTGAGCGCAGTTCTATTTCTTTACCCTCATGCGAAGAGAGTATGCTGCTTATTATCTCGTCGGGTGAAAAACCTTTTATCACTCTTCCGCATTTCGGGCAGTGCGGTATTCCCGCGCGCGCGAAAAGCACTCTCATAAAATCATGTATTTCCGTGGATGTGGCCACCGTCGAGCGGGGATTGGCGGAGCCGCCTTTCTCCTCAATGGCGATGGCGGGCGAAAGATTGCTGATGCTTTCAACATCCGGCTTCTGCAGCTGCCCTAAAAACTGCCGCGCGTAAGCCGAAAGAGATTCCACATATCGCCTCTGCCCCTCGGCGTAAAGCGTGTCAAAAGCCAGAGACGATTTTCCCGAACCCGACAATCCGCAAATAACAACAAACCTGTTTTTCGGAATTCTGAGATTTATGCCTTTAAGATTATGGGTGCGGGCGCGGACTATAACAATATCATCAGCGCTATTTTTCATAAAACCGACGCTTTTCCGCGGAGCTTTTTTACGACGGTGTCTCTTTTGAATTTTGCTTTCGGCGGAGCGGGAAAATCAATCATGAAATGCGTTCCGCGCGATTCTCTCCTGGATAGTGCGGATTTAATGGTTATCTCAGCCACCTGCGCGATATTCCGCAGCTCTATGAGGTCCCGCGTCACAAGAAAATTCCAGTAGTATTCGTCTATTTCCTCAAGCATATTCTTTATTCTGTTTCTGGCGCGGATGAGGCGCTTTGTGCTTCTGACAATTCCCACATAATTCCACATAAAGCGCCGTATCTCGTCCCAGTTCTGCGAAATAACAACGGCCTCGTCTGACGGACGGGCGCCGTAAGTTTTCCATATGGGGATTTCCGGTATCTTTTTTTTCCGACGCGCGCATTTTATCAGCGAGCCCGCCGCGCGGGACGAAAACACCATGGCCTCTGCAAGTGAATTTGAAGCCAGACGGTTAGCTCCGTGAAGGCCGGTGCAGGCTGTTTCTCCCGCGGCAAAAAGATTTTTGATATCCGTCGCCGCCATCGAGTCCGTTGCCACGCCGCCGCACATATAATGCGCCGCCGGCACGACCGGAAGAGGTTGTTGCCCCATATCAAAACCGTATTTCTCAACGCTGGAAGAAAGATACGGAAATTTTTTTCCGACAAAAGCGGCGCCCCTATAAGATATGTCCAGATAAACAAAATCATCGCCCGTTTTTTTCAGGACATCATCTATCGCCCTGGCCACGATGTCGCGCGGGGCAAGTTCTTTCATCGGGTGATAATCCTTCATAAACCTTCTGCCCGATTTTGTGAAAAGCCGCCCGCCCTCTCCGCGCACGGCCTCCGATATAAGAAAACTTTTCGCTTCCGGATGAAACAAGCATGTGGGATGAAACTGCATAAATTCCATGTTTAATATCCGGCATCCCGCCCTGTAAGCCATGGCCACGCCGTCTCCGGTGGACACATCGGGATTTGATGTGTAAAGGTAACTCTTCCCAGCGCCGCCTGTTGCCAGAAGAGTCGCGCGTGATTTGAAAGCCTTTATACGCAGAGTTTCTTCGTCCAGAACATAGGCTCCCCAGCAGGATGCACCCCTGATTATCAGATTAACAGCCATATGATTCTCGTATATTTTTATATTTTTCCGTCGCCTCAGACACCTCAAAAGAGCGTCCTCAATTGCCTTGCCCGTATGGTCTTCGGCATGCACAATGCGGCGGCGGGAATGTCCGCCTTCAAGATGAAGGTCATATCCCCCCGGCGCTTTGTTGAATTTCACTCCGTATTCTTCCAGCTCTCTGAGACGAGCCGGCGCTTCCCCGACGACAATATCCACAATTTTTTTATTCGCCAGCCCGCAGCCTGTTTTAAGTGTGTCTTCCGCATGCAGCTTGAAAGAATCAGTAGCTTTTGTGACGCAGGAAATGCCGCCCTGGGCGAAAACGGTTTCAGAATCAGAGAGCTCCCTTTTCGTTATCAGAGCCACTTTGAAATCACGCGGCTGCTTTAGCGCCGCAAAGAGGCCCGACAATCCGGAACCTATTATTAAAACATCTACCCATGGGGTCAGGTCTTGACATTTGACATTTCTGTAAATGCTGTTAATGTCAAATGTCAAGACCTGACCCCGCTTGATTTATTTTCGGCCGCGGCTCATGGCGACGATGCCCGCTCTCACCATTTCTTTTATGCCGTAAGGTTTGAGAAGTTTGAGCACACCTTCCAGTTTTGTTTCCCTGCCGGTGATTTCAAGCATCAGCGTGTCGGAGGAGACATCCACAATGTTCGCGCGAAAAATATTGGCTATTTCTATTATTTCCCCGCGCACCGATTTAGGCGCTGTCACTTTCACAAGCATAAGGTCCCTGTCTATAAATTCCTCGTTTTTGAAATCAATTACCTTTATCACATCAGGGAGCTTGTTAAGCTGCTTTACCACCTGTTCCAGTATTTTGTCGTCGCCTTTGACGACAATTGTCATTCGCGACACATCGGAGACTTCCGTTTCGCCGACGGTTAAAGACATTATATTAAACGCCCGCGCCGAAAAAAGCCCCGAAATTTTCGCCAGCACACCCGGTTTGTTTTCAACCATCGCCGCTATCGTGTGTTTCATTTTATTTCCTCCATTTTAACTTTATGCCAGATCAAGAATCTGGTCTATGGGCGCTCCGCCCGGCACCATGGGAGAAACATTCTCCTCTTTCTCAACCTGGAAATCCATAACGACGGTTTCTTTCGCCGACAGAGCTTTCTTTATAGCGCCTTCCACGTCGGCTTTTTTTTCTATTCTCATGCCTATAAGTCCGTAAGCTTCCGCGACTTTTTTGAAATCAGGCCAGTATGCCTTATTACCCGGCATTCCGAGAAGAGTCCCTGAATAGCGCCGGCCGTAAAAAAGCTGCTGCCACTGCCTGACCATACCGAGGCAGGAATTGTTCAGTATCGCGACGATGACTTTTATTCCGTACACTTTCGCGGTGGCGAGCTCCTGAATGTTCATCTGAATGGAACCGTCGCCGGCGATGTCTATCACTTCTTTTTCGGGATGAGCCCGCTTTGCGCCGATGGCCGCCGGCAAGCCGTAGCCCATGGTGCCAAGCCCTCCTGATGTAATAAACTGCCTCGGCTTGTCGTATTTGTAAAACTGCTCGGCCCACATCTGGTTCTGCCCCACTTCCGTGGCTATTAAAGCTTTTCCTTTTGTCATTTCATAAAATTTCTCAATAACAAACTGAGGGCGTAAAACAGAATCTTTTTTATACGTGAGCGGCTTCTTCGCCGACACCTCCAAAACCTGCTTTGTCCACGGCCCATATTTCTTTGTAATTTTTATTTTTGTAATCATCGCCAGCATTTCTCTAAGAACGGTTTTGCAATCGCCCACCACCGGAATCTCCGCCGGAACATTTTTAGAAATAGATGTCGGGTCTATGTCTATCTGCACGATTTTCGCGTGCGGGGCAAAAGCGGAAATTTTTCCCGTCACCCTGTCGTCAAAGCGCGCACCCACTGCGAATATTAAATCACTGTTCTGTAAAGCGAAATTCGCCGCTTGCGTCCCATGCATGCCGGGCATACCTATGAAAAGCTTATCCGTCCCCGGAAAACCGCCGATGCCCATAAGCGTCAGAGTCACAGGAATTTCCAGCGCCCTCGCAAAAGAAGTTAATTCTTTATCAGCCCCCGAGCTTATCACGCCGCCTCCGGCGTATATCAACGGTTTCTTTGAAGCCAAAATCGCCGCAAGCGCAGCCGCTACCTGTTTGGGATGCCCCTGAAAATTGGGCTTGTATCCTCTTATAACGCAGTTCGGCTTTTCCTCATACTCGCAGACGGCATTTTGAATATCCACGGGCACATCAATAAGCACGGGGCCGGGACGGCCTGTGCGCGCGAGATAAAAAGCCTGCGCGAAAGTTTTTGAGAGGTCTTTCACATCAATTACCAAAAAATTCTGTTTCGTGACGGGCCTCGTTATTCCCGTTGTGTCTGCCTCCTGAAAAGCGTCATTGCCCACAAGATGGGAAGCGACCTGCCCTGTTACGGCAACCATGGGTATGGAATCCAGCAAAGCCGTCGCAAGCCCTGTCACCAGGTTTGTCGCGCCGGGGCCCGATGTGGCAACGCACACTCCGACTTTTCCCGAAGCCCTCGCGTAGCCGTCGGCCATGTGAGCGGCGCCCTGCTCGTGGCGTGTGAGAAAAAGTTTTATCTTTTTGTTTGAATAGATTTTGTCAAACAGCGGCAATACGCTCCCGCCGGGAATTCCGAAAATTGTATCCACACATTCTCTTTCCAGGCATTTCAGTATAATTTCAGCTCCGGTAAGTTTCATAATTCCTCCTATAAATCCATACTTTCGGTAAAGAGAGGATTATAGCAATTATAAAACTGCCGCGCAAAGAGTTGCTTAAAGTAACAGCTAACGCAAATATGCGGCAAAAACTATTTGAGGATGGCGCCGGTTGAAGCGGATGTGACAAGACGGCTGTATCTGGAGAGCCAGCCGGACGTTTTTTTAGTTTTCAGTTTCACTTTTTTCAAACGCTCTTTTATTTCTTTATCGCTCAAATCAGCGTCAATCGTTCTGTTTTTTATGTCTATGGTGATTTTGTCTCCGTTTTCAAGAACGGCTATGGGGCCGCCTTCGGCCGCCTCAGGCGAAATGTGCCCTATGCACGGCCCGCGGGTGCCTCCGGAAAATCTGCCGTCGGTTATAGGA
>VMTI01000239.1 GCA_013791675.1 bacterium
GCCCGCCGATTCCGCCGTGGCCATAGCTTTCGGCGCCGAGGGTATCGGCCTCACCCGCACGGAGCACATGTTCTTCGGCGGCGACAGGATACTCGCCGTGAGGGAGATGATCCTTGCCGACGATGTCGCGGGAAGAGAAAAGGCTCTGGAAAAACTCCTTCCCATGCAGAGAGAGGACTTCGAGGGTATTTTTGAGGTGATGAACGGTCTGCCTGTCATCATCAGGCTGCTGGATCCGCCGCTCCACGAGTTCCTCCCGCACGAGGCCAAAGACCAGAAGGAAATGGCCGATGTAATGGGCATTTCCGCGGAAGTGGTGAAACAGAAAGTTGACGCTCTCCACGAGTTCAATCCCATGCTCGGACACAGGGGATGCCGTCTGGGAATAACATATCCGGAAATAACGGTGATGCAGACAAAGGCCATCATAGAAGCCGCCTGCAATATGCAGAAAAAGGGGATAAAAGTCATTCCCGAGATAATGGTGCCGCTGATAGGCCACGTCAAGGAATACGTGAATCAGAGAGACGTTATCAAAAAAGTCGCCGATGAGACGATAAAAGAGAAGGGCGTCAAGCTCGAGTATATGATAGGCACGATGATAGAGGTGCCGCGCGCGGCTCTGACCGCTGACGATGTCGCGAAAGAAGCGGAATTCTTCTCATTCGGGACGAACGACCTTACGCAGATGACCTGCGGTTTTTCAAGGGACGACGCGGGAAAATTCCTCGGCGATTATGTCGAGAAGAAGATCTACGCCAAGGACCCCTTCGCCTCGCTCGACCAGGACGGCGTGGGCAGGATAATAAAGATAGCCGTTGACCTGGGAAGAGCTTCCAACAAAAAGCTTGAGATAGGCATCTGCGGCGAGCACGGCGGCGATCCGGATTCGGTCAAGTTCTGCCACAGGGCGGGAATGGATTATGTCTCCTGTTCGCCCTACAGGGTGCCGCTGGCCCGTCTTGCTGCGGCCCAGGCAGTTCTGGAAGAAAAAAAATAATTTATTCCCGCGAAAAAATATTATTGCCTACTGTCGGTTTGGCTTTAACGGCAATTAAAGATTTTTTCGGAATTCTTTGTTCAGGCGGTTAGTTGAAAAGTAAGGGAGGGCGGTTATGAATTACTTTTACCTGGTATGCGCTTTTTTTATTTTTTTGTGGGGCATAAGGATCATCAGGCCTACACAACGGGGTCTTATTGAACGGCTGGGAAAATATAACCGTTTTTGCAATCCCGGGTTTCACTGGATAATTCCGATAGTTGACTCTATGGTCAAAGTGAATATCACGGAGCAGATGATCGACGCTGAGCCGCAGGAGATCATCACTAACGATAATCTCAATGCCAGAGTTGACGCGCAGGTCTATTTCAAAGTCAAAGATAGCGAGGTGGATATAAAAAATTCCCAGTATAATGTTAATGACTACCAATGGCAGATCGTCAATCTGGCACGGACAACTCTGAGAAACATAATAGGGACTCTGACACTCAAATCCGCAAATAGCGAAAGAGGGAAGATCAACTCGGAACTGCATAACACATTGCGTGATGAGACAGGCAGCTGGGGAATTGAAATCGTCAGAACGGAATTAAAAGAGATAGACCCCCCGAAAGATGTGCAGGAGACAATGAATAAGGTTGTAAAAGCGGAAAACGAGAAGATAGCCGCGATAGATTACGCCACCGCCGCTGAAACCGTGGCTGACGGGCAGAAAAGATCAAAGATAAAAGAGGCCGAAGGCGTAAGGCAGTCAAGAATCCTTCAGGCTCAGGGCGAAGCCGAGGCGATACAGCTTGTCAATGAAGCCGCGAACAAATATTTCGTTGGCAACGCCCAGCTTTTGAGGAAATTACAGACCGTTGAGACATCTTTGAAAGACAATGCCAAAATAGTGGTGCCGGAAAACAGCGAACTGGTTAATGTTATAGGCGAGCTGGCCGGCGTGCTGCCGTTAACGCATAAGGCGGCGGCCGGAAAATAGCCGCCGGTTAATCAAATGAAAAAGGCGGTTAAAGTCGGTGATATCGTCATGGGCGGGGGAAAGCCCGTCGTCGTGCAGGGCATGGTTAAAACGGCGCCCTCGGACGGGAAAACGGCCTTGTGGATAAATTCAATGGCGGAGGCCGGCTGCCGGATTGTGAGGATAGCCGTGCCCAACGCTTTTGAGGCTTCACATCTGGGCGGATTGAGGAAAAAAGTCAAAGTCCCCCTCGTGGCCGACATTCATTTTGACTGGGAACTCGCCGTCACAGCGGCGGCATCGGGAATAGACAAGATCAGGATAAATCCCTCAAACATAGGCTCCGTCAGCAAGGTGCGGGAAGTGGCCGCCGTCTGCCGCGAAAGAGGCATTCCCATAAGGGTGGGTGCTAACAGCGGTTCCGTAAAAACGCTCAACAAAGGCGATTCTCCGAAGGTGAAAGCCCGTAAACTGGCCGCGGCCGTGAAAAAGGAGGTCTCCGTCCTTGAAAAAGCCGGTTTTTACAATATTGTCGTATCCGCGAAAGCCGAAGATGTTGAAACGACGATCGAGGTCAACCGCATTCTGGACAGGCTCGCGTATCCGCTCCACATGGGCGTGACCGCGACCGGCCCCAGGAGCTCCGGCATCATCAAAAGCGCCATGGCTCTGGGCATACTTCTGAGGGAGGGAATAGGCGACACGATAAGGGTTTCTCTGCTTTCCGACCCCGTGGAAGAAGTTAAAGTGGCTTATTCAATTTTATCCGATATAGGTTTAATTAAAAGGAAAATCAATTTCATAGCTTGTCCGACCTGCGGGAGATGCGGGGTCAATCTGAGAACCATTCTGGACGATATCATGAAAGGCTTTCCGGATGCGGACACAGCCGCAGCAAAGACACTTAATGTGGCCGTCATGGGCTGTGAGGTGAACGGCCCGGGCGAGGCCAGGAACGCCGATCTGGGTATCGCTTTCGCCGGGCAGAAGGCCGTTTACTTTGAAAAAGGCAAAATCGTTAAAACGCTGATCCGGAGCGCGGCTGTGAAATTTATTACGAAGCAAATCAAAAAAAATCTTGTCTAACCAGAGCCGGATGTCTAATGTCAAGACCTGACCCCAGAATAGAACAATAGGGCAACTGACAGAACAGCCGGAATAGCGCTTCCGCATTGCTTTACGCCGTATTCACTCTTCTCTTAAATTTGTAGGAAAGCGCTAATTAAGTTAGAATAATACCAAGAGCATGAACAGAAATATTATTGATATTTTCTCGTTTTGCAGCGTCTTCGCGGCTGGGTGCACTATAACGACAGCGAGGGCACATATCTTACTATGACATTGCCAATGCTGGCGGCGATAAATCAAAGCGTTGTGCTTGTTTCTTCCGATAAATTCGTATTATTTATTCCGGGGTATTTAAGCGTCGCTAAGTGTTTGAATGAATTTATTGAAGAAGGTGAAAGAATCTATTCGCTCTTGCTTCAATGAAAATAAAATATCGACACAAAAGCATGGAAGTAGAGGGAAATAGCGTTTCTGTGCTGTTCTCTTATTCCGCCAGAGTATTTTTTTTCGGCGCATGTTTTATTATTTCCCTCGGAAGCTTGTCCGCTTCAACTTTTGTTCTCACTTTTGATCAGGGAGATAAAGAGTCATATTATGACGCGGGCTGTTCATCTTTGACATGGAATCATGATGAGGGCTATTTGTGCCTTAGCGGCGGCGTTGAGCAAACAATACTTATGAGCTCTTATCCGACCATGCCTGTGGTTAGTCCCCCGCAACCTACGGCGCAGTTGGGTTATGAATTTACAGTTCTTGAAAACTGTTATATCAGCGGATTTGCGCGTTTTGCCGGGGCTGAAGGCGGAAATCCGATTGTAAGGTTATGGACGGATGACACCGGAGAATTTTTGGGCGGCATACAATACCCCTGGATTGATATTGCCGTAGGCAATAACGCCGGCTGGTCTGAGAGGTCTATAGATTTCTATTCCCTCCTTTACCCTTTGACCAAGGGCAACATCTATTGGATCGCCAATGTCGCCGATGGTCAGGTTGGTCATCTTGTCGGAAATCTGGGCGCGTCCGCCGTTTCAGGCAGCGATTATTTGAATATAACAACGCCGTGGGGGTTCTGGTATCTTGACAACGACGAGCGCTCGCCGGGTAATGTCACCGATCCCACTGCCAACCTCATGTATATACCTTTCCTAGAGGGAGTGGCCGATTTGAAATTGAACCGGTTTAACGCCGCGGGCTCAATTGTTACAAAAGCCATAGACCTTGGCGCAACAAAAATTGATATAAGCGCCTTTCAGGTAATATTTCAAACAGCAAATGCAGGAACCGGTTTTGATGAAATCCAGCAGACAGGTTTTCTCTCCTACGACATAATTTACGACGCTATCGCTTCCGTGGGATTAACGCCCCAATGTTCGTCGGCTTTCGGTTTAGCGGAATCTGATGATAATATCGCTTATAGCGAATATTCGACATCAACGTTTTCTAATATCAGCAAGCGGTATATAAAATTGTCTTGCGAAATGAATACTCAGCACAGGGGAATAACGCCCATCTTAGATCAGGTCGTTATTGATTATAACGCTTATCCGGAAGCAATCGATTCATCAAGCGTATTACCATCCGATGGCAGTAGTATCAGCGCAGAAAATCCATGCTTCAGTTGGAATCCGGCCTTTGATTATGACGGAGATGCTGTCACATATACATTGTCGTTATCTGCCTCTCAGGAATTCGGGGATTTAGTCTTTTCAACCACAGTTGTCTCTATACCGTCATCAGCCGAGGTGGTAGTAAACTATATAGACCGCCTGAACCCCGTTACAAGTTATTACTTTAAGATAGACATGCAGGATGCTAATTCCGCAGTTGTGGCTGCTGATAGGGTTTATTCTTTCAGGACGCCGGATGTGACTCCTAATTCTCCGGCGACTCCTGTTATTTTCTCGCCAAAGGATGAATTTGTCGCTGATCCCAATCCGCTGTTTTCATGGTCTGATTTTTATGACGCGGATGGCGATTTCCAGTCATCCTTCTGGCTGCGAGTAAGATCCGCGACAGGGACATATTCTTCAGGGAATTCCATGGATAGCGGAGAGGTTTTGAGTTCGGAGAATGAATGGACGCCGACGGGCTGGGATCTGCCTTTCGGGAATACGTATTACTGGAGAGTCAGAGTGAGGGACGACACCGGATTTGATGATTCATGGTCTGAATGGAGCGCGGAACAATTGTTTATCCGGATACCGCAAGCTCCGTCGGGAGTGAGTATTAATTTACCGCAGGGTGAAACCCAGATAAAAAATAACGATACAATCAGCATTACGGGCACGGCCGAAGAGGGAACATTTTGTGTAATCCTCATACGGGATCAAAACGGCAGGGCGCTGTATGACGGTATTACTTTTTCAGGCCTCAGCGTCGGGGCGGACGGCCTGATCGATGCGCAGGTTTCGTTAGGAAATATCGCGGTGAATTACCGCCTGGCGAGTCAAATTCGGGTTGAGGTTGTTCTAATCGATCCCGCCGGACACAGATCAGCCGCCGCAAGTTCAGCCTTTGTTGTTTTTAAAGCCGGGAAGGAACAGGCGACGATCTACGATAATTTAATGACTCCTCCCGGAGTAAAACCGGTGACGATACGATACGAATTGCCCGCCGCGTCTAATGTGACGATAACGGTTTATGCCGGGAACGGGACATTGGTTAAAAAAATAACAGATAATCAATTCATGCCGTCGGGAGTTCATACAGCGGAGTGGTTTGGTAAAAATGCTTCAGGAAATCCTGTGGCAAGCGGTGTATATAGCATCCATATCAAAACGGATTCTTATAGCAAGCTGTTAAAGGCTATTGTGGTGAAATGAACAGGGTTTTATGTACAGTAATCGCGGCGACAGTATTAACCGTTGATCTTGCGCTGGCCGGTACAGGGGAATGCGCGGCTAACGAAATTTTAAACTCGAATTTAGGAGCTGGCGCGATGGGCAGCGGCGGTGCCGCCTCATGCCGCGTTGATCCATTGGGAGCGATACAGACAAATCCCGCGGGGCTTTCTTTTTTAACGAATTCTGAGTTTTTTACCTCATATAACAGAAACCTTTTTGAAACCCGGCACACATTTTTAGGTTTCGCTAAATCTTTTGCCCCGCGTTCCTCTGTCTGGGCGGTGAGCGCCGCGACATTATCTGATGAAACTATTTTGCTGAATTTAACAAATCCGGACGGTTCTTTAAAGGAAACACGCTCGGTGAGATCGAGGGATGATTATTTGCTGATTTTAAGTTATTCCCAAATGTGGGGAAAAAATGTTTCCGCGGGCTTGAACGCAAAATTGCTTCAGAGCACTTTAGCCTCGCAATACAAAGCGACGGCTTACGCCGTTGATACGGGCTTCTTGTTCCGGCCAGCCGGCAAGCGTATCAGTTACGGGCTGTCCGCCCGGAATTTAGGAACAGGGCTGAAATATATTGAGGAAGAAGATGATCTCCAGAGAGAATTCACCGCAGGGCTCGCGCTTCGTCTTTTGGAATCGAAGGCGCAGACACTCGCTCTCATGGGGGATCGTGTTATAAACGAAAAGAACAGGACTCATCTGGGTGCGGAATACACTTTCCATGAAAGACTGATTTTAAGGGCCGGATATAAATTCGGTTACGACCTTGATACTTTCACGGCAGGTTTCGGTATCAATTCCCGGAACATGGGCTTTGATTACGCCGTTGTTAATAACAGGATTTTTGATAATTCGCAAGTTGTTTCTGTGAGAATGAAATTCGGAGATGTGTCTCATTATGATGCGGGCAGGAATTATTTTAACAGGGGAATGTTTGAAAATGCTATAAGCGAATGGCTGAAAGTGCAGAACGGTCATCCCGATTTTAAAAAAGCGGCCGAGAGCGTCGATGAGGCTAAGAAATATATGCAGGCGGATGAACTCTACAAACAGGGTGAAAACTTTTTTCAAATAGAGAAATATGAGGAAGCTCTTGTGGAATTTGAAAAACTTGAGAAGATCCTTGAGGGATATAAAGATATACGGGAGAAAATCCAATTTATCAAAAACCTGCAGCCGGCGAATTTAAAAAACGCGATATTGGAAATGGAAAAAGAACTGATAGAAGCGAGAAACATAGGATTTGACGTCGAGGAAGAAAGAGGCATAAGCTCGCGGGCTTTTGGAGCCTTTATGTGGAATAATTATAAATTAGCGAGAGAAAAAGTGGATCTATTCTGGGAAACTCTCAACGCGGGTTATAGAAGCGGCGCTGAAAAAGCCATCGCGGATGTTAATGCGGAGCAGCACAGGGCTGATGAACAGGATATTGAGGTTCCTGACGCTTACAGAAGGTTTGGGGAAATAAAGAAAATATTCGCTGATGGTGAGTATAAATCAGCAAAGATAAAAACTAATCAGTTAGGGATGCTCATCGCTGAGAGGCTGCGGCTGAACCAGGAGATGGAAAGCATCGTCGGGGCGGCTGTGAAGAGGGGAATTGAAGTAGAAAAGGTGGTAATTCTCGCGAAATCCCGCCCGATGGAGGACAAAATCGCCGCCGAGAAATTTTATGAGTGGCGATCCCGTGACTATCAGCCGGTGAAATATCAACAGGACACGAAAGCCGCCACCGCCGGCGTCGGCTCAGTAAAGGAACACAAGGATCCCCCGTGGAAAATTCTCGCGGATAAGCGAAAGGCGCCGATCCCGCAGATGCCGACAACGGAAGGCAAGACCCTGGCTGAAATAGAAAAAGAACTGGAAACAGCGGATGGTATAAGGCAAAAGCTGGAAAACTTGGGCGGTATATTCGGCGCTACTGTGAAGAGGGGGATAGAAATAGAGAGGGTCTCGATTCTCGCTCAGGCCCGTTCTTTGGGGTTTAAGGGAAAGAGCGTGACTGTCAGCGGCGAAGGACGGGAAATACTGCATAATATAGGAAAGCTCCTGACGGAGAGCCGGCCGGAACGAATCAGAGTGATAGGGCATAGATATGATATGGGTGACGCGGAATCAAACAAAAAAATCTCATTGGAACAGGCGGAAGCCGTAAGGGAACATTACATTGAAAAAGAAAATATAAGCGGTGAGATTATAGAGGCGACGGGCATGGGTGACACGCAAATGTTGGATGATTCGGCCGGCGGCCGTTTGGATCGTGTGGATACGGTGTTTTTAGCGGCAAGTGATGATTTACAGGTTTCAAAGCAGCTCAAAAAAATAACCCGTCGTGAGGATGTGTCGGTACAAAGGGTTGTGGAATCCGTTGAAACTATAATTTTCGCTTCTGAAAAAGCCGTATATTTTGAGCCGGAGAGCCTTGAGATAAAACAAAGCAGTCTGCTTTTACTGGACAGGATATGTGATGTTCTGGAAATATTGCCCGAGTGCGAGGTGAATATAATCACCGCCGGAAGCGATACAGCTGAGGATAATGTCCATTTGTTTTTTCAAAGAGCCGAAGAAGTGGTACAATATTTTGTGGATCACCGGAAACTTTCCGCTGAAAAGATCAGGGTGCGGCCGGCGGATTTTTGGGATCAGCCCGAGCTGAAGGGCAGGTTTAAGAACGATGAGCTTATCATCACTTTAAGATGGGAGTACCAATGAAAAATAAATTGATATTTTTTTTATTTTTTCTGTTTTCATGCGCAACTTTGCGGGGCCTTCGCGCGCCGGAGGCAAAACCTGACTGGTTTGTTAAAACACCGTCTGAAAACGGTTATTTGTTCTTTACCGGCGTGAAAACAGGAGCGCTTAGCCCGGAGGCGGGGAAGAGGGAGGCTGTCAATGATGCGTTCCGGCACATAGCCGAGTATTTCAGCGTGTCTATAAAATCGGAATATACGGAGCGGAAATCAACAGCTTCCTGCGATTTTATGAGTTTGCTCAGCGCCAAATCCCGCGCTCAAATTGATAAGGCGTACGTGGACAAAACTCATATTACGGAACGCTGTGACCCGAATCTTAAGAAAAACATCTATGATACATTCGTGCTGATTAAATACCCTCTCGATGAAATTGAGAAAGAGAGAAAGAGGATAAAGCTGGAAAATGAGGAAAACGTTAAAAGGGCAAAGTATTATTTTGAGAGGGGCAGATATCATTCCGATAGCGTGGCGCTTGTAGAGGGTTTTCAGAATTTCGCCATAGCGCTGAAAATCCTTGAGGGCACCATCGGGGAAGATGTTTTAACGAATGAGATCGCGGGTTATGCCGTCAAATGTCTTAAAAGAATAAAGCTGAACGGCTATCCCTGCGATCCGACGGGAAGTGCCGGCACGGGTTTGCTGAATCCGCTGAAGATCAAAGTCGTATATAAGGTCGGCGATAAAGAAATTGCCATAGCGGGAATGCCTCTTAATTTCGCTTTTCTGGAAGGTGGCGGTATTCTGGAACGGCAAGGCCTCACGAATGATTCGGGTCTTGCGGAGTGCGCTGTCGCAGGAATAAGCAACACCGGACAGGAAAATCTTGTCATCGCGGTTCTTGCGTTAAACAGGGTGTTGAATACCGCTAATGAGCTTGTGCAAACCGAAGCTCAGAAAATGCAGGGGCTCCGCCACATTTTTGCTTTTCATTCCACCGGTGAGCCGGGTGATATCAAGAAACAGCCTATGATGGTAAAGATCTCCGATTTTGCTAACCTTACGGGAGATGTTGATCTGGCCTGGCTGGAACAGGCTTTAACGGATGGGATCGTGAACAAACTCACTCGCATATCGAACTTGCATGTTGTGGAGCGGGGCGAAGATGTGCTTTTGGAAGGCTCTTTTCAAAAAAACAGCGGGAGAGTCAAAATCAATGTCAGGGTGATCAAATCTATAGACGGCAGTGTTGTAAGTGTCGTCGTTGAAGAAGGGGAGATGGATAAAATCTTTGAAATTGAGGAGAACGTCGCAATTCAAATTGCCCGCCTGCTGAAAATTAAAGTAGCGCCGGATGAAATGAGATCCGTGAAATCGCGCGATACGAATAATACAGAGGCCTATGAGGCATACAACAGGGCTTTACTTGAGCACAAAAAGGGCAATCACAGCCAGGCTGTTAAAATGTACAAAAAGGCGCTCGCGCGGGATAATAAATTCGCGGACGCCTATAACAATTTGGGAGTTTGCTATTACAATATCAATTTGCTGGACGATGCGATAAGCTCATATCAAAAAGCAAAAATGATAGAACCTCTTAATGATGCTGTGACGGTAAATCTCGCCACAGCGTATTTTAAGAAAGGCGCAAGGGTAAAAGCGCTGAATCTTCTTGAAGATTATGACAGCCTGGGGTCGCCGTCCGTCCGGGTTCTGCTCATGACCGGCGTGATTTACAACCGGATTGCCGAATATCAAAAAGCGAGCGAAGCTCTTGAGAGGGCAATAGAAATACAGCCCTCTGCTCCGGCTTATAATGAGCTTGGGATCGTCTATGATAATAGGGGGCAATATGACCGTGCGATAATCATGTACACGGGGGCTGTGAAATTGAACCCCTCGTTTTATCAGGCTTTCAATAATATGGCGATCGCCTACATGGCTAAAGGAGAATATGAGCAGGCGCTTAATCCGGTTAATAAATCTTTGGCGCTCAACTATGAGTGCGGAGATACCTTTAATCTTATGGGTTTGATTTTTGCTAATCAGGCGTCCTATTCAAAGGCGATAGCCGCTTATAAAAGAGCAATACATCTTTCGGGGTCACCGCAAGCATATTATAATCTCTCGTGCATTTACGCGCTTCAAAATGAGACTGATTTGGCCCTGCGGTTTCTTGATCACGCGATTGATTCCGGATTTAATGACATTAATTCCGTGAGCGCGGAGCCTGCGTTTAAAAATTTAATATCAGATAAGCGTTTTTCTGAACTGATAGAAAAAATCAGGTGATGCCCAGAATAGAATTATTAGCTCCGGCGGGGTCTAAGGACGCTCTCGCCGCCGCCGTCAGGGCCGGCGCTGACGCCGTTTACATAGGCGCTCCCGGCTTCAACGCCCGGATGTCCGCCAAGAGCATCACTTTCTACGATCTGGCGGTGCTCATGGATTACGCTCATGGGAAGGGCATCAAAGTTTTTGTGGCGATGAACACCCTCATCAAGCACGCCGAGATACACGGCGCCGTTAAACTCGTCGCGGGGATAAAGAAACTCGGCGCAGACGCCGTCATAATACAGGATCTGGGGCTTGCTGAGATCATATCCAAACATTTTGAGGATATAGAGATGCACGCCAGCACGCAGCTTGCCGTCCACAACAGGATGGGCGTTGACATCCTCGCGGAAGCCGGTTTCAAGCGGGTGATCCTCGCGCGGGAGCTCTCATATCCCGAATTGAAGATAATCGCTAAGGGCTCTCCCGCGGAGCTGGAAGTCTTCTGCCACGGCGCTCTTTGTTTCTCCCTCTCGGGGCAATGCCTTTTCTCAAGTTTCATAGGCGGACACAGCGGAAACAGGGGTCTCTGCACGCAGCCCTGCCGGAGGATATGGCGTCAGGGAAAGAGGAAGGGATATCTCTTATCGCCGCGCGATATGCAGCTCGCCGAAGATATCAGGGAATTGAAAAAAATAAAGATAGCCTCTATAAAAATAGAGGGCCGCATGAGGAGCGCTGAATATGTTTACAGGACGGTGAAGGCCTACCGTATGCTGATAGACGCCTCCGAGGGGGATTTCCCGGAAGCGCTGGAGGAGGCGCGCGGCATTCTTTCAGCGGATTACGCCCGCGAAAAGACCTCCTGCCTTTTTTCTGGCCGTGACGAAAATATATTTGAGCCGGAAAAGGCGCAGTGCCTCGGAAACCGCATAGGGAAAGTGGAAGCCGTGACCAAAGACAGCGTGGCAATAAAAATTTTTGACTGCGTGCCGGAAAATAAGTATCGAAAGTCAACCCCTGGCACCATTTCACGCGGCGACCGCCTGCGCATCTCCAATCCCGCCGGCGACATTACCAGGGCCTTTAAGGTAAAGGATTTCACTTTAGACGGTGACAGATACACTTTTGCCCTCGATAAGGCGGATGACTTCTCAAAAGGCGACCCCGTCTTCAGGACAGCCGAAGCCCTCACGGATCAGAAAGATATAGAGAAAGAAGTGGACGCCATGTATAAGAACTATGCCCTGAAAAACAGGAGCAAAGTCGTCCGTGCCTATCAGGTGAGTCAGGACTACACATCGCTCATATCAAATAAATGGAACAGCGGGAAAAAATCATCGCCCGGGGCGGACACGCTGTGGCTGAGATTCTCCGATGTCAAATGGATGGATTCACTCGGCGGCAGAAAAAGCCGCGCTGTTTTTTCGCTGACCCAGGAAAATATACATCAATCCGGCGATATAATAGATAGGCTGGGTAATGAGACGGTGATGGAACTGCCGCCTTTTATAGGGCAGAGGGAAATACAGCTCTTCAGAAATCATCTGGAAAAATTGATAAGCGCCGGCGTGAAGAACTGGACGCTGAACAATATCTCCCACATAGGATTTTTCAAAGAAAAAGGGTGTTCTCTTTCCGCGGGCCAGTTCCTCTACGCCTGGAACGCCTACGCCGCGGCTTTTCTCGACGACAGAGGCATAAACTCTTTCAACATCTCATGGGAGGACGATTTTCTGAATATCAGGGACCTGACCGGACCCGTGGACGCCGCGCGCATGCTCATATATCTCTACGGCCATCCGCCTGTGGCGCGGTCGAGGATACTCACGCCCGGATACATCGGCGGCGATCTCCTGATGGAGAACGACAGGGGCGATAAAAAATCAAAGGACGAGAACTCTTTTTATCCCGTTTCCGAATCCAAACTCACACTGCTGATCGCCGCGAAACCTGTCTGCCTTTTTTCTTCAAGGAGAAAACTGCACGATCTGGGCATAAGCAATTTCGGCATTGACCTGAGCTATATCCCGCCTGACCGGAAACTTCTTAAAACTATATTTGATTCCTACGACACCGGAGAGAGTGTTCCCGGCTCAGTGCGATTCAATTTCAAGAGCGGCGTCAAATAATCGCGGTTTTACCAGCGCTCTTATGGTAAAATTTCAGTAAATGTTGTAACATCAAACGATTGGAGCGAAGATGAATATGAAAAAAAATCTTACACAGAAAAAAGTGATCAGAGAACTCAAGGAAAACAGGGAAGTTTTAAAGAAATACACCGTTAAAAAAATCGGTCTTTTCGGTTCATTTGTTCAAAACAGGCAGAAAGTCAGCAGCGATATTGACTTTGTCGTTGAATTCAACAAACCGAGTTTTGATAATTTGATAGGTTTGATCGACTATCTGGAAAAATTATTTGATAGAAAAGTGGATGTGCTGACTTCGGAAGGGGTGAAGAATATCCGAGTGAAAAAAGTGGCAGAGGATATCAAAAGAAATTTGATCTATGCATAAACGCGGCAATTTAGAATATTTGTATGACATGGAAAATGCTTTGAATAGTATCTCGGATTATGTCAAAAAGTCAAGTTACAAGAAATTTATCAAGGATAAAAAAAGTCAGGATGCCGTGATTTATAATATCGGAATTCTTGGCGAAGCCGTCAAAAACATATCAAATGATTTAAGAAAAGCTGAACCCGATGTCGCCTGGAAAAACATCGCGGGGATGAGAGATAAAATCATTCATTTTTATTTTGGGGTAAATATTGACATCGTGTGGGATGTCGCCAAAAAGAAGGTTCCCGAATTAAAAAAACAGATAAGAACGCTTATTAAGGAATTGGAAAAATAGGCGAATTACTTCTTTTTGTAACTCTTGATGTCTTTTTCCGAGATCAGGCGGTCGGTCAATCTGAACCACTCTGTCATGAGCGACTTGAGCTCGACGGAGCGGAGTATTTTGCTGAATCTGTTCTCGTCCACGCGGTTTGACGCCTCAATAAAATCGTTCAATGACACTTTGCCGTAAGAATAGTTCTCCGTCTCGTCTTTCAGGATGGACTTGGCGAGCTTTATTTTTTCATCGGCTATCGCTATCAGCTCGCGCCCGGTTTCTATCTGAAGGATCAGTGTCTTCAGGTCCGTGCGGAGCTGGATATATTTGTTGGCGCCGGATAAGCGCGTCTTTTTCTCATTTATCTTTGACAGCTCCAGCGCGGCGCTGTTGGTCTGATCAGGGAAGGGCCATGTCAGCGAAATGCCGGCGAAGACTTCGTCTTCCGCGTTGTTTATCCCCGTGCCGTTACCGGCGGTCTCATAACCCAGAAGAAGGTTTGTTGACGGCAGCAGGGCGTTGGCGTCTCTGGCCACCTGCAGTGAACTTTTATCTTCCAGCAGAGTCAGTATGCTGTATGTGCGGCTGTTTTGCGTGAAATCCCTGTAATCTTCCTCAAATGATATTTTTCTGTCGTCGTAGGCCATGGGATCGGCCGGCACGAGGCTCTCATTTTCGTCGTGCCGCAAGGCCTGTTTTATAAAGGTGAGCGCCGCGTCGTATTTCTCCCGAAGTTTCAGCAGGTTCTCTTTTTTCACCAGCACCTGTATGTTTATTTTATTGACATCTATGGGAAGGGCGATGTTATTCTTTCGGCGCTTCCTGATGTTATCTAAAAGCTCAAGATTCTGCCTGTATGACGATTCGCCTATCTTCAGGTTCTCGTAGGCCAGATACCAGTTGAAATAGGCCGTTATTATCCTCGCCAGATAGTCTTCGTATGCCTCCGCCACCTGATGCCTGATCACATCTATTTCCGCGCCTATTATTTTATCCTGAAGGCGCGTCGCTTTTCCGAAAGCGTTTTTCGCGACCGGCTGGGAGATGAGCAGGGTGACGGCCGAGCTGTCCGCGCCGGGGGTCGCCGACGGCACTGTCTTGTACTGGGCGCTGACATCCGTGCCCGAGAACGGGAAAAGTTTGCTCAGCCCTATTGTCGCCGCGGGGCCGGATTCGTCATGGTCCAGGAAGAACTCGTACTGGCTTTTCACCGACAGCACGATGTCGCGTGCCGGCAGGCCGAGGTCTTTTTTATATTGCAGTGTCATCTCGTCTATCAGTATCTCCTCAAAGCTCGTGTCTTTTGAGACGGCCGTCTTAATGAATTCATCTATGCCGACGACGCGGTTTTTTGTGTCAGCGTAAACGATGCCGCCCTGTATCACGGCAGCCGCGAATAAGAGTTTGATGATTTTTTTCATATTATTCCTTTATCGCCTCCGGGTGCAGAAGGAAACGGGTATCCTGGAGCAGCGCGAAGCTGCAGGGTATGAGCAGCAGCGTTATGAGCGTGGCAAACATCAGCCCCCACGCTATCGCCAGCATCATCTCCGCGAGCATCGCGTCGTAGCCGGCGAAGCCGTAGGCCGTAGGTATGATCCCCGCCACGGTCGTGAGCGTCGTCAGCATAACGGCGCGCAGCCTTGTCTTGCCTATATCCGCTATCTGAAAGTTTGAATCAGCCTTCCGCTTCCTGTCATCGTAATTTTCTGTCAGTTTGACGAGCATCAGTATTGAATCGTTCACGACGACGCCCGCCAGGCCTATGGCGCCTATGGCGGCGAAGAAACCGAACATCGTCTTGCCGTGGAGCCAGAAGGCGAGTATGACGCCCACCACCCCGAAAGGTATGGACAGCATTATTATAAGCGGTTTCACGAGCGAATCAAAAAGCAGTATCAGCACGACATAGATGAGGAATATAACGGTTATGACAGCGTATTTCAGCTCGCCCTTTGACTCGCGGGTGTCCTGCACCTCGCCCTCAAAGATCAGCCTCGCCGACGGGTATTCGGATAAGATCTGAGGGAAGTCGTTTTCCTCAAAAAACCCGGCTATCTCAACAGGCGTCAGTTTGCTGCCCGGCTTTATGTCCGCGTACACTTTCGTTATCCGTTTGCCGTCCTTTCTTTCTATGGAGTTGGGCGAGAGGGTTTCGACGACATCCACGATGTCCCTCATCGGCACAAGGTAGTTGCCCCGGTTTTCAACGGGTATGCCCAGTATTTTTTCAATGTCGTTCTTCACGCTGTCTATCGTCGTGAAACGCACATCTATTTCCTCGTCGTCCGCCGGCAGGTTATATATGATGATCCCCTCTATGGCCGCGCGCAGCGTGGATGACACATCGGCGGGTGTGATAGAGAGCCGCCTTATCTTTTCTCTCTTCAGGCTTATTTTGTATTCGGGATTGGTCAGCGGCCGGGATATCTCCACATTCAGGAGCGCCGGGTGCTTTCTCATGGCCTCCGCCATTTTCTCGGCGACACTGTCTCTTATCCCGTCGTTGTTCACCATAACGGCCAGCTCCATGGGGCTGCCGCTGTCGGAGCCCCAGCGGCTTTTTGAGAACCGCATGTCCCTAAGTCCCTCTATCTTCATTATCTTTTCTTTCCATTCATCCATCAGATCGTCGGCGGATTTTTTCCGCTTGTCCTTGGATAATATCTCGGCGTTCACGCGGAACTTGTCTTCTTCCACGGCTCTTCCGCGGTGGCTGCTGGCAATGCGCGTCCTGAAACCTATCACCTCTTTTCCCAGATATCCGGATAGTATGTTCTCTATCTGCTTTGTCTTTTCCGCCGTATCGTAGCGGCCGGCCTTTTCCCCGGCGCTGCCGCTTATTGTGATGTCCCTCGTCTCCTCGTTCGGAAACATTACGAACTTCATTTTTGTTTTTACGATGTATCCCGAAAAGACGAAAAGGATGATGAATGAGAGGAAGACCAGCCATTTGTAGGGAAGGACTTTTTCCAGCAAGCGGCCGTATCTGCCTTCTATCCTGTCAAACCAGTGCCCGTTATTAGGGGCCGCAGGGGGAATATCGCCGGATTTTCCGCGGCGAGTTTTAAATTTCGGGAACTCAAAACGCATGTGGCCCGGCAGTATTATCAGCGATTCCAGGAGGCTCGCCCCGAGCATACAGAAGATGATAGCGGGAATGTACTTGAGCATCTGGACGAATCTACCCTGAAAAAAGTAGAGCGGGAGGAAGGCCACGCAGGTGGTCAGTACGCTGGCCACGACGGGAAAAAAGACCGCGGCAGTGCCTTTGCATGCGGCGTCCCGCGCGGGCATGCCGCCTGCCTGAAGGCGTGAGATGTTCTCCGATACCACTATGGCGTCGTCCACTATCATTCCCATGACGATGATAACGCCTGCGAGCGTGATGTTGTTTATCGTGTAGCCCAGCGTCCAGATGCATATCATCGTAAAGAAGATGGTGAAGGGTATGCCCAGCGCCACCCACACGCCGGATTTGAAATTCAGAAAAACAAAAAGCAGTATGAGTATCAGCGTGAAGCCGAGTGAGCCGTTCGCCGCTATTAGATAAAGGCGGTTTTTCAGATCCACCGATTCATCGTCGAGCAGCGCCACCTCGATGTCCGTGCCCTTGAGATTGTTCCGGCGGTATCTCTCAACCTGTTTTTGCACGGCGTCAATCGCTTCCAGTATGCCGTATGAGCCGGATTTAACGACCCGGAGCATCACGGCTTCGTGGCCGTTGGCCTTGAAAATTGATTTGTCGGTCTTATAGGTCATCGCCACGTCGGCGACCTGTCCCAGTTTCACGACCTGTCCCTCAAAGCCCCCCTGTATGATGAGGCCGTTGAGTTTCTCTATGGTATCCAGTTCCGAAACCAGAGTGACGCTGGGTTCGCTCTTTATGTCTATCGTGCCCGCGGGCTGGCGGACATGGTTCGCTCTGACTTCGCTCATGGCTGTGTTGAAGGGGATATTGAATTTGATCAGTTTCGCGGGGTCGGTCATTATGCGTATTTCTTCCCGAAGATAATTGGTCCTGTCAATGCTGTTTACCTCGGAAAGGTTGAGCAGCTGGTTTTCAAGGGCGTGGGCGTAGGCCTGCAGATTCCGCCGGGACGCGACCGTGTGGAGATGAATTTTTTTGTCTATCAATACCACATCGATAATGGCCATCTGGCTGGTTTTGAACACCCTGACATTGGGGTCTTCCGTGACATCATCAGGCAGTTTCGCGTCCGAGACGGCATTCCTCACATCCATTATGACTTCGTCGCGGTTGGGCAGGTTTTGTTCCAGTTCCACCGAGACACTGGAGGTGCCGTTGCCGGAATTGCTCGTGACCCTGTAAACGCCGTCGATCCCGCGGACTTTTTCTTCTATGGGTTTTGTGACGAAATGCTCCACCTCTTCGGCGGTCGCTCCGGGATAGCGCGCGCTTATGCGGACGAAATCAAATGTGACATTCGGCATCTCCTCTTTGCTCGTGTTCTTCCACGCGAAGATGCCGCCGATAAAGACAACGACGAATACCAGGTTGGTCAGCAGATGCCGGTCAACGAAATAAGCTACGATTTTTTCTAACAATTATATTCTCCTAATAACAGGCCTTCCGTAGATTTATTAGACGCTCCGCGGAGCCCATAAGTTACAAAATTAAGATAAAAAGGAAAATGGGAAAGGGGACGTTCATTAACTTATTAACTTACGGCATATAGTCGCCTTAAAGGAAAATGGGGACGGTTCGGGTATTTTTTAAAGAGCACTGCCGTTTTTTATCAGTTTTATTAAGGACGTCCCCATTTCTCCATTTCTCCAATTTTTCCATTTTTCTCCATTTTTCCGTTTTTCTTCGTTCTATGTTATAATGAACGATGCCCGTAAGGGCTGAGGAGGGCGTAAATGGCAGGATTTATCAAAAGGATATCAAAGACAGCCGGGCATATCCCCGGCGAAATGATCTATGTGGGAGAAAAAAAGGAAGGAGCGGTGAGTGTATCCCTCATTGATTATGACGATAAGGCGCTCAGTGAGAAGGAAATCTCCGATGTTGAGGAATTGTTCCCGCTCAAAGAGACGCCTACGGTCAGCTGGATAAATATCAACGGCCTCCGCGACACGCGTCTTATTGAAAAGCTCGGCGGCCACTTCGGCATTCATTCTCTGACGCTTGAGGATATCGTCAACACCGCCCAGCGCCCGAAGTATGAGGATTTTGACTCTTATATCTTCGTGGTCCTGAAAATGCTCATGCTCGACGCTTCCGGAAAGGGCATAGTCTCCGAACAGGTGAGCTTGGTACTCGGCGCTAATTTTGTCATCTCCTTTCAGGAGAAAAAGGGAGATGTGTTCGACGCCATACGGGAACGGATACGGCAGAACAAGGGAAGGATAAGAAGGGCGGGGCCGGATTATCTCGCCTACAGCCTTCTGGACGCGGTCGTGGACAATTATTTTTCCATTCTGGAAAACACGGGCGAACAGATCGAGGAGATGGAAGAGAAACTGCTCGCCAACCCGTCGCCGCAAACCCTCCGGAAGATCCATGATCTGAAACGCGGCATAATATTCCTGAGAAAGTCCGTCTGGCCCCTGCGCGAAGTCGCCGGCAGCCTTGAACGCGGCGAGTCCAAACTCATTAAAAAGAGCACGGTGATATTTTTGCGCGACCTCTACGACCACACAATACAGGTCATAGACACCGTTGAAACTTTACGCGATATGCTTTCGGGGACACTGGATATCTATCTTTCCAGCGTGAGCAACAGGATGAATGAGATAATGAAGGTGCTGACGATATTCGCCGCCATATTCATCCCCCTGACCTTTCTGGCGGGTATCTACGGCATGAACTTTGAATTCATACCGGAACTGAAATGGCGCTGGGGTTATTTTTACGCTTTGGGCCTGATGGCCGCGGTAGGTTTCGGACTGCTCATTTTTTTCAGGAGAAAAAAATGGCTGTGAACAACACGCGGCGCTGTGCCCTGGGTGCAATAATGGAGGAAACTTATGAGCGGTAAAAAACACTTTAGTTCAGAAGATGCGAAAACGATCGGAGAAAAGCTGGGCCTGAAATGGGACAAATTCGATGTTGAGCAGTTCCGCATGGGAATGGATGTTGAACTTGAACACGGAACGACAGATCCTTCCACAAATGTAACCGGGGACGATCCCGTGGTGACTGGGAAAATAGCGCTGGCGCATCTCAATGAGTTCCCCGATTATTATACGCGGCTTGAGAACATGGAAACGGAAGCCGAGGATTTTTGGGAAAAGCGCGACTGACAAGAAAAGGGGACGTCCTTAATAAAATTACGTTTATTAACCCGTTAACTTGGAGAATGCTGCAAAAATAATCAGGAAAAATATTTTTCTCCGAAAATTAACCGGATAGTTGTAAGAATGGTAGTAGTGCATAATTCAGATTATTGTTACGGTTTTCAACAACTCATAGAAACATTTCAGCTTTTAATTTTGCAGTTGACAGTAAAGGTTTTTCGCATTATATTCATACTGTAGGGTAAATTGGGTTTTATCCGATAAAGGCAAACCCGCTGAAAGGCGGGGACGCAAAGCCACGGGGCTACCCCCTGCAGTATATCTGCAGGGCAAGCCAGCCAGGATGCCGAAGATAAACTTACCTTAAGTCAAACCTGACTGACCCGCTAGCCGGGCTACCGAAGATAGTAGAATTAAATTCTATGTATTTTTGGTAGCCCGGTTTTTTATTTGGAGGTAAAAGTTATGGAAAATAAAAACAATTCTCTTTTAACACATCCTGTGTTAAAGTTGGCAGCGTTGTGCTTTCTATTAGCAACCTTCTTTGTTCCTGAGTTTCATGCAAGAGATATAAATCTAAAAGAATATGTTCTAGTAGCTAATGATGTTATAGAAATATCAGGTGCTTCTATCATATCCGGATGTGTTCATTCGAATAATGCTGTTAAGGTCTTAGATAACCCGGAAATTAATGAGCGGGTATCTGCAGTTGGTAACATAGATATAATAGATCCTTCAAAGATAACAGTCTCACCAGAACACACATCTCATCTAAACGTCATTCCGAAAGTCAACATTTCCAAGTACAAGCAAATTAATAAATCCCTAATCCTTGAATATACGAAATTAAACGGATGTTTTTTTGTCAATGGCGACGTAATAATAAAAGGGAAATTTAGCGGCAAAGTAAGTATAGTAGCGACAGGTAACATTGAGATAAATGGTGATATGGATATAGAAACAATTAGTAATAACCCTGTATTATATACAGCGAAAGGAGAAATATCTATTAGTGGTAGTGGTGAAATAACAGGATTAATATATGCTAACAAGATTAGTGTTTCAGGTACAGTAAAGTTAATACCGGTAAAAGCTCCTAGAAATATAAAAAGGGAAATGAAAGTTTTACTTCAATATATGGGCATTGGAGTTGCGGATGAAACACAAGCAGGGTCGGAAAGTTATGATGCTGAACAATTTAGCCGTCCAATAATGGCCCGGGGCACATCGAAAAATACCCATAAACGACCGACTATAGGCACAAATGTCAAGTATCGGCGTAATAAATCAGATACTAAAACTAAAGTGACAATTCTTACACAGGAACATGTGACTATTAGGCATTATATGATTCCTCCAAGCAAGGAAAGGTTCAAAAAATTCAATGAAGTTGAGTTATGGGATGGGAAGGATTCTTCAGGGAGAGAAGTGCCTGACGGAACGTATTATATTCTGTTGGATATTCAGCATCCTAAGGGACGAAAGGAAACAAAGACATTTCTTATAGAGAAGGGCAAATGAAATATTTAGTTTTTATAGCTATGTTTTGTATTGTGGGTTATGCTGATGCTGTTAGCGTTAGTCATATTCCCCTATCTAACAGTCATTCTGACAATCAAATAGTAGAAATAAGTGCTGTGGTGACCGATGACATCGGAGTAGCATCAGTTTGGCTGTATTATCGTGAAGCGGGAAAGATAGAATATGAAGTAACTTCAATGTTGTGCATTGCAGAAGATATTTATCAGGGTTGTATACCACAATCGTTTGTGTTAAATCTGAGAACTAAAAGAGTCGAATACTACATAGATGCAATTGGTAATAGTATAGGATATATATCTATAGGTCAGCCAGGAACGAAGGATAACCCTAATATTTTTCCTGTTTCGGATGTTACACTGCCCCAACCGCCCTGTTATGCAGAGAGTGGGGGTACATTTGACGGCAAGGTACAACTAAAATGGTATCACTCAACTTCAGCTGATGTAGCAAAATATAATATATATGGTGATAATGGTTCAGGAATTATTGATTATAGCAGGTGTATAGCCACAATTTTCTATCCTGATAAAACTTGGATATGTAATATAAACACACAAAATGATATGACTTACAAGTTTGTTGTCCGAGCAGTTGATAGTGCTGGGAATGAAGAAAGTAATAATAAAATCTTAAATACGAATCTTATAATGGAGCCGTGGGAAGATAGTACCTCATTGCCTTTTTCACGACATGGTTATTTATCAGTTATCAAAAAAAACAGGATATTCATAATAGGTGGTGGTCATACAGAAAACGAAAACCTTCGGCCGTGCGAACCAATAAGTCCTACCGTTACTGTATACTCAGCTCAGGTAAATAACAGTGGGACAGTAGGTGAGTGGAGAGAAGAAATAAATAGTTTGCCTGAAAAACGATGTTATTATGCAGGGGTGTCTTATAAGGATTATGTATATGTTATTGGCGGACTATCATATGGTTATACCAACTATGCACAAAGAACAGTCTTTTTTGCCAGGATAAACGATGATGGGACAATGGGTAACTGGGAAACCACGACTCCCTTACCTTTAGAACTTGGAAGTAATTCTGCAGCTATAGTAGGTGACCACATTTATGTGGTTGGGGGATATTCAAAATATAGTAAAGAGAAAGTTGTATTGTATACAAAAGTTAACGCTGACGGTACTTTAGGGAACTGGAAGAATACAACTCAATTGCCCAGCTGCAGATTTTTTCACAGTACTGTAAGCAAGGATAAAAAGATATATGTTTTAGGTGGATTTGACGCTAATAATGGTGTTTGTGATACAGTCTTAATGTCCACAGTCAATGATGATGGCACACTCAATTCATGGGAATGTACTACACCCCTTCCAGTTCCCCGCGCATCAGGATCTGCTGCAATTGTGGGCAATAAAATATATTGGACTGGTGGGCTTAATCCATTTATTTCTTATAGTAACTATATTAATTCCGGGGAGACAAGGGATACTGTCTGGTACACTTCAGTCAATGAGAATGGTCATTTGGGTTCATGGAATGGCACTGCATGTATGCCGTCAGACCGTATGTCTATCCAAATTTCGAATTACAACAGTAATTTATATATTGTAGGTGGACAAAAACAGCATGCAGATCTGTTGGAAACGGATCCAGACATATTATATATATCAAAACACACGAATGTGTGGCATGCTGATATTTCCCGCATGTTCTCTCCAGTATTAGATCAAGCTCCTCCTACAATCTCAATATCAGTAACTCCGAAGGAAGTTAAAGAAGTCGGCGAAATCACAGTAACAGTGACCGGAATGGATGATAAGGACTTATCGGCAATCTGGTGGTGGGGAGTGAACGCCGGAGATACTGAACTCGATAAGGCTCACTGGTACAACTGCAGTGGAACTTCAGCAACCAATATGTGGACAATAGATACAAGTAGTCTTGCCCCGGGAACTTACAAATTAGGTGCGAATGCTAGAGATAAAGCATATCCGGTACTTGGGGAACCGCATCAGGCATCTGAGGGTGATGGGATTGCATATACTACATTTGAAATAAAAGATACAACACCTCCGCAAGTATCAATTACTAGTCCTGAAAACGGGGCTGTTTTACAGGACAAGGTTAACATAGACTCTATTGCAACGGATAATTGTGGAATAGAGAAAGTTGAATTATATCTTGATTCTTCAACTTCGCCGGTTAACATAAGTACAACATCGTCTTGTGAATGGGAATGGGACACAAAGGCATCAGAGAATGGAGAATATACCATCAAAGCTGTTGCCTATGATAAAGCTGGTAGCAGTGCTGTTTGTTTTATTAAAGTTACTGTTGAAAACGATGTAACCTGTCCTGTTATATCTGAAGTTGCTTCCAATGATGTTACGGGAACTTCATCAAAGATTATCTGGAAGACGGATGAACCAGCGACAAGTGAAGTTGAATACGGCACTAGTACATTATATGGATATACAAGTACAAAGAGTACATTCCTAGTTACCGGACATGAAGACGGTATAGATGGTCTTACTCCGGATACAATTTACTACTTCAGGGTGAGATCAGGAGATAAATATGGTAACTCGACAATAAGCGATAGCTACAGTTTTAGAACGCTGGATACAATTGCACCGGAAGCAGTTACTTCATTAAAAGTATCAGCAACAGGAACCGGGGATTCAATCCTGCTCTTGTGGACTACTTTATCAAGTGATGATGTCGTAGGATATAATGTTTACAGAGATGAAGGCCTAATAGATTCCACAACTGCACTTAACTATATAGATAATAAGGTAAAGGAAGGAGAAAAATATACTTACAGTCTTTCATGTAATGATGAAGCAGGAAACGAATCAGAGAAGATATCAGTAGAAATAACCCCGAATATTGCTCCTGAAAAAGTCAGTGGATTAAAAGTAGAAGTATTTCTGGAAGGCAGCGAGCTTAATTTATCATGGACTGCAAATACAGAATCAGATTTAGCAGGATACAGAATATACCGTAAGACCGCTGGAACAGCGTATGGTTTTATAAATATATCGAGTTCAACATATTTTACAGATATGGGGTTAGTAGATGGAACTACCTGCTATTATCACGTATCAGCAATAGACAAGCTTTCTAATGAAGGAAAAATGTCGAATATTATTTCTGGAGTGCCCTTTGACACAATTTTTCCTGAACCTGTAAGCGATTTTAAAGCGACATCGATAGCGGAAGGAAAAATAAAATTATCATGGAAGATTTCTCCTTCAAAAGATATAGGAAAATATCTTATTTTTTGTGATAACGCAACAGGTGCAATAGATTATGATAAGCCTTTTGCTACGATATGTCATTCTGAGAATACGTGGTTTTCAAAATGTTTGACCAATAATAAAACTTATAAATTTGCCTTAAGGGCACAAGATAAATCCGGCAATATTGAAAAAAACACGCATTTAATTGCAGAAGTTTTAACTGATGCAACACCACCTATTTCCGGGTTACAGATCTTTATAAAAGATACTGGATGGTCCAACTACTTTGGGTATGGTTTTGAATCAGTGCTAGGTACAGCAAAAGATTCTATATCGAGTATAAATAAAGTTGAAATTTGTATTAAGGATACAACAAATAACACATATTCTCTTGGTTGGGGGGGGTGGAGTGGTTCAGAATTCTGGTTGACAGTTACGGGTAAAGAGAAGTGGGCATATGATGCATATGGTTTAAATTGGAAACCCGGACATACATATATGGTTCAATCAAGGGCGATTGATAATGCGGGGAATATTGAGAAACCTACATCTTTGGGCAGTAAGTTGAATTGGAAAGTCCAAGCTTCCATGCCGACATATCGTTGGGGTTTTGGAATTGGTGTTGTTGATGGAAAGATATATTCAATAGGTGGCTATGGAGGCTGGGGTGGTGAAGCTTTAAATGTAGTTGAAGAATATAATATTAAAACGAATACTTGGGTTAAAAAAGCTCCTATGCCGACAAAAAGAGGAGCGCTTACTGTTAGTGTAGTTAATGGTAAGATTTATGCCATAGGAGGGAAAAAAGACATCAATTATAATGTCTGTAATGTTGTAGAAGAATATGACCCCATAAAAAATAAGTGGATTACAAAAACACCGATACCTGCAATGTGCGAAAGTATGACCAGTGCGGTAGTAAATGGCAAAATATATGTAATCGGAGGTAGTCTTATAGAAGGGCATTACTATAATGATCAAACAGGAATAACTATGGTTGAGGAATATAATCCTGTGACTGACAGATGGTTGCAAAAGTCGCCTATGCCGTCTGGCAGAGAGTGGGCAGGTAGTGCTGTTGTAAATGGGAAAATATATATTATTGGGGGTTACGATAGAGGGAAAATTCCTCCAGAACTAAATATATATGATCCAGTTTCAGATGCTTGGAGTATTGGCTCAGATATGCCAAACCCTCGGTGGGCATTGGCTTGTGTTTCAGTAAATGGGAAAATTTATGCGATTGGTGGGCGTGGACATAAAAGCCATGCACACAGTACGGTAGATGAATATGATCCAATTAAAGATATTTGGATTTCAAAAAGTACGCTTTCTAAAAGAAGAAGTTATCTATGCGCAGCAGTTGTCAACGACAAAATCTATGCTATTGGTGGAATGCTTGCAAATATTACTGAAGTGGCAGATATAGAATTAGCTCAATTAGCACATGAGGATGAAGTTGATGTTAGTGAACAATTAGACAGAGCCGGTGCGTGGATTAAAGTTCCTAAAAATAAAAAAAGAATCCGGGGAAATGCTGTGACGGTAATGGCTGAAGCAACGGAGAATACAAAGGGGGTTCTTTTTCAATATAAGGCGCCGGATAGTGATGAATGGATAAATATTACCGGCATTGATGAGAAATTTCCCTATGCTGTTTATTGGAATGTCAGCGCTATTGAAAATGGAGAGTATTTCCTTAGAGCAGTTGCCTATAATTCGGATGGTTTAGCCGATATATCGGCGGAAGCAATTACTGTTTTTATTGATGATGGTAATTCAGATATTGTGGAAGACGGGAATCCTGATGTGGATCCCAATAATGAACATCGAAAACGTGAAAAAATAGAAACGACTCAAGATAATAATGCTGTTATAAGGGAAGTTATGGTAGCGGATGGAACCAGCGCCGCTATTGCCAGTAATCTATTGGAAGAAACAACAATACTGGAAATCACGCTTTTAAAACAGGAAACAATAGCCAGTATCTTACCTCCGCCAAATTCCAATTTAAAGGCGACAGGAGTTTTTCGGGAATATAAACTGGAGAATGGGCAGAGGCATTTCTCAGAGGAAATTAACCTGAATCTTCCCTATTCTGATGAGAATGAAGATGGAATTGTAGATGGGACGGACATTCGAGCTGAGGAATTGAAGGTGTTTTATTTTAATGAAACTATTAGAAAATGGGAGGAAGTCAGGGAAACAGAAGTTATCTCTCAACGAACTCGCTTGAGAGCGATATCTCAAAATGGTTATTTATACACGGGGAACAGTGTTTCGGCACAAGTCAACCATTTTTCTATTTTTGCGCTGATGGCATATAGGCCGGCCACAACTTTATCTAACGTTGATATTTATCCGAATCCTCTTAAACCCGATAGAGGTAACGATATTACTTTCGATAATTTGCCCGACCATTCAACGATAAGAATTTATGCGATTTCAGGTCGTCTGATCAAGGAACTTAAAGTAACAGCCGCCGATGGCGGACAGAAAGTATGGGATACTAAAAATAATTCAGGGGATAAAGTTTCTTCAGGAGTGTATATATATCTGATAACGAATGACGTCGCAGGTAAGACCAGTGGCAAACTGGCAATTATAAGATGATGAGTAAAAGTAAACATATTGCATCTGAGAATCTAAGGCAGATTCTGTTGAAAATTTCACTTGTGCTGATTCTATTTTCATATTCATATGTATTTGCAGCCGGCAGGACACGGGCAGAATTTCTACGCATTGATACCGGAGGGAGGCCGGCGGGGATGGGCGGAGCATTTTCTGCAGTGAGCGACGATATTAACAGTATTTTTTATAACCCGGCTGGCTTGGGCTGGATAGAAGGAACAGAAGTAACATTTTTACATAATGCCTGGCTTGAAGGTATTTCTCAGGACTATTTAGCCGGAACGCATAATTTGGGCTGGGGGAGTATAGGAGTCAGTATTAATTATTTTGATCTGGGTGAAATAACGGGTAAAGCATCTCAGATTGATAAGCCGTATAGTTTCACAGCCCGCCAAACGGCAGCAACTTTGTCTTTGGGTGGACGGATAAAGACAAATATGGCGGTGGGAACAAGTCTGAAGCTAATTCAGGAAAAGATAGAGAATGAAAATTCTTCCGGCTGGGCGGTAGATTTCGGAATTATAAATCAAATTGATGAATACCGTTTTGCTGTTAGCGCGCAGAATTTAGGCCCCAAAATAAAATTCATAGATGAAAAAGAGGAAATTCCCACTTTATTTAAATTCGGTATTGCCCGCCAATTAGAAAATTTAACTATAGCTTTTGATGTCAATGTTTTATTGAACAGTTCTCTGTATAATTGTTTCGGGGTTGAATACAAACTGAATAATATGTTGTCATTAAGGGCTGGTTATCAGATGGATGAAGATTATGATTCAAACATTGGTCTCACCGCCGGCCTCGGTGTATTATTAGGTGATTATAGGCTGGACTATGCGTATATGCCTTTTGGGGAGATTGGAATTACCCACCGTATTTCTATCATTTACTCATTTGGGAATTATCCCGTACTTAATGATTTTAAATCTTACTCAATGAATTATGACGATTGGTATAGTAAGTATGGAACCAACTGAATTGTTTCGGATACTTTCTTTCCATTCAAACATGCAAGTATAAAATCACCAATGAGAAGTGCTCATTTTTGGAGTTATAGTGAGTGTTGACATTTGTATGCGTTTGTATTACACTTTGAAGTGAAGGGGGAAATATGTCAAAAATAACAACGATACGCCTGCCGGAGCAGATGAGGGAGCAGCTTGAGACGCAAGCCCGCCTCGAGCACAGGTCTCTTTCACAGCAGATAAAGGAAAATTTGAAAATAGCTCTTGCCGCCACGGCAAATCCCGATCTGCCGCTCCAGTTTATCCGGGACATATTGGAGGCCAAGGCCGAAAAAGAGACAGGCGGCGCCGTGCCCTTTGAAATATAGTGTATGAATTAAAAGCCCTGCCGAAGTTTTTACGGCAGTTCGGCAAGTTCTCTCCGGCGGACCAGAACAGGGTAAGAGAAGAACTCCGCAAGATCGCGGCGGATCCGTCCGCGGGCCATGTCAAAAAAGGCCCCCTTGCCGGAATAAGGGTTCACAAATGGAAATTGAAACATCAGTTATATCTTATCGCGTATGAGACGGATAAAAAAGCGAAGACCATTTTCATTTACGCCCTATCCACCCATGAGGGTTTTTATAAAGCTCTGCAAAGATATGTGTGATCATTCGGGGTTACGGACGCTGATCCCCGCCTGACTTGACTTCCGGGCAAGCGCGAAAGCCGTAATAATGCTATAATGCGGAAAGTAACAGTTGACTAAAATATCAACAAAAGGAAAATTTATGAAATTCAAAGATTTTGATTTGGATCCCCGTCTTAATGAGGGGATCAAGCGCTCCGGTTATGATGAGCCGACGCCCGTTCAGGAGAAAGTCATCATTCCGGCGATGGAGGGGCGCGACATCATAGGCAGCGCCCAGACGGGCACGGGAAAGACCGCGGCCTTCGTCCTGCCCATTCTGCACAGGCTTCTGAAGGAACAGCGCTCTTATGTGAGCGTCCTCATCGTCACCCCTACGAGGGAGCTGGCGGAACAGATAAACGAGAACATTGACATCCTCAAATCCGGCACGGGAATACGCAGCGCCACCATTTACGGCGGCGTGGGAGCCAATCCCCAGATAAGAGCCCTGCGGGAGGGCGTGGACATAATCGTGGCCTGCCCGGGAAGGCTGCTGGACCTGATAAACCAGGGCTATGTGAAACTGGACAAGGTGGAGACGCTGGTGCTGGATGAGGCGGACCGCATGCTGGACATGGGCTTTCTCCCCGATATAAAACGCATAATCACATATCTGCCGGTGAAGAGGCAGACGATGCTCTTCTCGGCGACATTCGCCCCGGAAATAGAAGCCCTCGCGAAAAATGTCCTTCACAATCCCAAGCGCATAGCCCTGGGCCTCAGCGGCCCGGCTCACACCGTCTCTCACGCCTTATATCCCGTGCCCCAGCATCTGAAAGGGGCCTTGTTATTGAAAGTGCTGGAGCACACGGACACGAATTCCGTCCTCATATTCACGCGCACGAAATACCGCGCTAAAAGCCTGGCCAGGAAGATAGAAAGTAATAAGTATACCGTCACCAGCCTCCACAGCAACAGGACTCAGGGACAGAGGCAGGCGGCGCTCAAAGGCTTTAAGGACGGGACATATCATATAATGGTCGCCACTGATATCGCGGCCAGAGGGCTGGATGTGGAGAACATCTCCCATGTGATTAATTTTGATATGCCCGGCACCGCCGATGATTATATTCACCGCATAGGGCGCACGGGCAGGGCGGAACGCTCGGGCGACGCCTTCACCTTCATCACGGCCGACGACGAGGACCTGATACGGAAACTGGAAAAGATAATGGGGAAGAGGATCCCGCGTAAAACAATGGACGATCTGGATTATAACGCCCCCAAACCCAAACACACGGCGCCGCCAAGAAGCCCCGGCCGTTCTCCCCGCCGCTTCGGAAGCCCCAGGCCTTCAGGCGACAGAAAGCCCTCCGGCGACAGAAAATCCTCCGGCGACAGAAAATCCTCCGGCGACAGGAAGCCCTCCGGCGACAGGAAATCCTCCGCTCCCAAGCGTCATTATCGCCGTTAAGCCCGCCTCGCCGCTACCGAACTGAAAAATCTTAAAACCGGCAGCCTTGAAAAAAAACTGTTCCTCAAGTACAATTGAAATGGAAGTAAAGCTCGATCAGCAGGATTTAGCGCATTTTGGAAACGATGGAAAAGGAAAAAAACGGTAGCAAGGAATTATGAAGAAAGCCAAAGTGAAAGCAAACATCGTAAAAACGCCCCAGGGCAAAACTCCTGTCCAGTTACTTACCCTCAGCTATAAACGGGCAAGGGCTATCCGGCATCTTCAAAAGATCAATAAGGCAATTCCAAAACAATGAGGCCCATAGCAGAGATACAAAAGTTAAAACAGGTCATACGTAACCTTGGCGAAATAGATTATGTGCCGGTTCTCATAGGGGGAAAAGCATTGGCGCTTTTCGGATCGCCCCGGCTGACTTTTGATACCGATATTGTCATTCCCTCAATTAAAGACTTGGCAGCGGCCAAGCTATTAACTAATGCTATGCGCAAAGCTGATTTTTATTATGTGAATAAATTAGATGATGAAGGAAATCCGATAGGCTGGATCGATGCGCCGAATGCTGCTGCGTCAAGGATAATGATTGATAAGCCGAAAACTATATTTTTTTGGAATCCGGACTTAGAAATGAAGATAGATATCCTTTTAGATTTTCCGTTAAAAACATCAGAGCTGCTGGCGACCGCCGAGGATAAAATGCTTGATAAAACAACGATTATAAAGGTAGCGTCGTTAAAGAACCTCAAAAAGATGAAAGAGATCGCCTTTAAGGATCGTAAGAAATCTACTGATGCTCAGGACTTGGAGTTTATAGCAAGGATTATGAGATCAAAGCGAAAGAACAAAAGCAAAGAGCTATGAGATCCTTTTTGCCGATAATGTACAACATTATTGAAGAGGAGTATCATCCCCAGTGCTGATCGAATATTTTAAAAAATATTACAGCAGCGACAGCAGGACCGGCGCTTATCAAATCGAGATATCTTTAGATAAGTACACGGATGTTTTTAATGAATGGGACCCGGCGCCTTTTAAAAAAAGGGACATCGACCCCGCTTTCGAGGACTATCTGAAAGGATGTTCTTCCGATATCCCTCTGAAATATAAGATCGAACTATTTTTATGCCTGCCTGAGGATCAGTATGATATTCAGAAAGAAGGCATAATAAAGGAAGGTATCAAAACCTACTTTCAGTCAAAAACCGAAATTATTAAAAAAACCATCCAAGTCATGAACAAAAACACAGGAATATATGCTCTGGTTTCAGTTGTTTTTCTTATACTGGCGTTATCACTGGAAACTTCTTCAACCAGTAATGTTTTTATAAATCTATTGCTTCAGGGTTTGTTCATCGGCGGCTGGGTCTTTTTATGGGAAGCTTTAAATATATTTGTTTTTCATAAAAGTACAATAAAATATCAGTACAGAGTGTATGAAAGACTTTTGCGCTCGGATATAGAATTCAAATATATCAGCTTAGCTTGCCCCAGGCCGTTAGCCAACACCCCTGATCTGCTATAACAACTGCCGACACCCCGGACCTTTACTTTTGGGCTATACTTGTTAAAATTTACGAATGTAGCGATCAGGGAGGATATGAATGAAAGCTAAAACTATTGCCGTGTTTGTTATGGCGGGGCTGGTATTGATTATTCTTCTGCAGAATACGAAGGTCATTTCTGTGCGGTTCTTCTTCTGGGAATTGAGCATGTCGCAGGTTATTTTATTGCCTTTGATCATGTTAGCCGGCTTTCTCGCGGGTTATTTTGTCGCCCGCCTCCGCCGGAATTAAGGCCAGGATATTGCTAAAAGCCAGGGAACTGAACAGAGAAATGTTTGATAAATTTATAAGCAAATGAGAAAAAATCAGCGCAATCCACAAAAAAATAATTCTATGAAAGAATATACGGAACCTATTCTAGTCATAGATGAGACGATAGATCTTCATAGAACATCCTCGTGGCTCATTGAAAACAAAATAGAGGCTTTTCTGGATGCCGCGGTAGTCAAACACAGGAAAAGATTGCTGATCATCCATGGTATTGGCAGAGGTGTATTACGGCAGATCACCTGGGACTATCTTTCAACAAGCCCTTATAAATCCAGATATTATTATGCCACGCGTTCCTATGGCGGCTACGGCGCAACCGTCGTCGAGTTGTTATAGGTAATGGCGGGGCAATCCCCGTGCCCCTTTTTTTACAAGAGCTTCTTTCATAAAATCAGAAGTATTCACACCATCGCCCTTAATTTAGATAATGCCGCATCGTAATTAGGCGCATGAGTTATATCGTCAACATATTCTACATATTGTACTGTCTGCTCTTTGTCTATTATAAATATAGCCCGGGCCAGCAGACGGTGTTCTTTGATCAAAACTCCGTACTTCAGTCCGAAATCTATATCTTTATGGTCGGAATATGTTTTCACTTTTTTTATACTGTTGACCTTGTTGAAACGTGCTTGCGCAAAGGGAAGGTCCATACTGATAAATATGATAATTACATCCTTTGATAAAGCAGCGGCTTCGTCATTGAATCTTTTTATCTCAAGTTCGCATATCGGAGTATCAAGGGAGGGAACCGAGGCTATAACTTTTATTTTCTTGTCAAACTTAGAAGAATCCACAATATTCAATTTGTCGTCAAGCACATTAAATTTCTCGCTTTTACTGCCCACCGTGATTTGATTGCCTACAAGCGTAATGGATTGACCATTCATAGTAACAATATTTTTTGTTTCTTTCATAAAAACTCCTTTTTCTCTTTATCCTGCTTTTTTGATCGCCATCCATTGTAATAAATACAGGAGTTTCTGTCACAAAGAGGGAACAGGGACGGTTCTGCCCGCAGTCTCCAAAATTTAAGGCTCTCCGCAGCCTTTGTCTGCGGCGGCTTTTCCTTTTCAGGCAAAAACTATTATAATGTAGTCCAATGTACAATATTATTGAAGGGGAGTATCATTCCCAGTGCTGATCGAATATTTTAAAAAATACTACAGCAGCGACAGCAGGACCGGCGCTTATCAAATCGAGATATCTTTAGATAAGTACACGGATGTTTTTAATGAATGGGACCCGGCGCCTTTTAAAAAAAGGGACATCGACCCCGATTTCGAGGAATATCTGAAAGGGTGTTCTTCCGATATCCCTCTGAAATATAAGATCGAACTATTTTTATGCCTGCCTGAGGATCAGCATGATCTTCAGAAAGAAAGCATAATAAAGGAAGGTATCAAAACCTACTTTCAGTCAAAAATCGAAATCATTAAAAAAACCATCCAATTCATGAACAAAAACACAGGGATATATGCTCTGGTTTCAGTTGTTTTTCTTATACTGGCGTTATCACTGGAAACTTCTTCAACCAGTAATGTTTTTATAAATCTATTACTTCAGGGTTTGTTCATCGGCGGCTGGGTCTTTTTATGGGAAGCTTTAAATATATTTGTTTTTCATAAAAGTACAATAAAATATCAGTACAGAGTGTACGAAAGACTTTTGCGCTCGGATATAGAATTCAAATATATCAGCTTAGCTTGCCCCAGGCCGTTAGCCAACACCCCTGATCTGCTATAACAACTGCCGGCACCCCGGACTTTTACTTTTAGGCCATACTTGTTAGAATTTACGGGTGTAGCGATAGGGGAGGATATGAATGAAAGCTAAAACTATTGCCGTGTTTGTTCTGGCGGGGCTGGTATTGATTATTCTGCTGCAGAATACGAAGGTCATTTCTTTGCGGTTCTTCTTCTGGGAATTGAGCATGTCGCAGGTTATTTTATTGCCTTTGATCATGTTGGCCGGCTTTCTCGCGGGTTATTTTGTCGCCCGCCTCCGCCGGAATTAAGGCCGGGATAATTAAGAACTACGGGGAACAAGTCACGAAGATTCCGTCCTGATCAACGCTTGGCAGCAATTGGTCCATTCTTCATTGGCTATTTTTTGTGTTTTGTGGTAGCATAATAGAGCAAAGATATACTTACTTGATATGTTTTACTGAACATTGCGTTTTGCATACTTGTTTATTGTTGATTGAATAAAGTGTGTGGGAGGTTTAAGTCAATATGAACACAAATTCTCAAATCAGAACCTGCCCCGTTTTGCATGTGTTGGACCAGGACATGGTGTTGATAAAAGATAGATAATGAATTAAAATATCACCATGCAAGATAACCATGAAAAGCAGATACGTGTAACTCATTACGTTCTCTGGTTTTTACTTAATATATTTCTTGGGATTATACCATTTGTAACACCTTTTTTTTCTCCATTAAGAGATGTGAACCAATTGTTTTCAAGTTTTATAGCTTATGCATTTACTCTAATTATTATTAACGCTTATCTCTTCGATACATTCGTCAGAACATCCAACGAAATTGTTAAATTTGAAAGAATATGGTTTTGGTTTGCTGTTATCATTTCATTTATTCTGATTATTTTTTTTGTGTTGTTTAACGTTCTTATGCTTGTATGGAATTTCCCGCAGGCACTGGTGTTATGGGCGTCTTTCTTTCTATTTGTGTTTACGATTGGATATACATTTCTTTTAAATAAGCCATTGATTCAAAGGGATATAAAAAATGAAATTAATAAATCCATAATAAAGGAAGTTGAAGATATAAACAATAACATGTCTGCAATGAAGAAAAAAATAATGGAAAAAGGAACTTGGTAAATATAGGTGATACAATGATTGAAGAAATAATTAATAAAAATGGCAAAGAATATTTAAAAGTTGAATTAATACAAATAACTCAAAAAAATAAAAAATTTTATATATCAAAAATATCAGCAAAAAGATTTCTAAAGATATATACTGTCGAACCAGCCGAGTATGATATTGAAAGACAAGCAAATTTTGCATCTAGTTTTGAAGATGATAGAGAATATTATGAGCATTTAATGAATAATGACAAAGAAAGAATTAATAAAAAATCATTCCAAAGACCTTCAAATGATACAAGAGTTTCAGAAATCAAAAATTTTTTAAATACTAATGAAATAGGACTTTTTCCTAATTCAATAATAGTAACTTGTGATTTACTCAACGATAAAATAGGTGAATGTAATATTGCATTTAATGAAGTAGATTCTTTTGAAAACAGGCCAAAATCCGCATACCTTGAGGAAATTGATAATAATATATTTTTATATATTCCATATCAAAAAGACTCGGTGCTAGTTATAGACGGGCAACATAGATTGTTAGGTCTAAAAGCTGCAAGCAAAGAGGTAACAGAAGATTATGAGCTGATTATTACTTTTATTATCGGTTTCGATAGATCAATAGTAGCGAATTTATTTTATACAATAAACTACACACAAAAAAGTGTCAATAAATCAGTTTTATATCATCTAATGGGTGAGTTTTCAAGAGAAATAGACAAAATGGCATTTATGCACGGCACAATAAAAATATTGAACGAAATAGAAGAATCGGCCTTATACAAAAGAATAAAAATGTTAGGTAATGTGCCAAAATCTTTATCCAACGAAGTGCGAAAACAAATGACAATTTCGCAAGCATTTTTAATAGATTATTTAATTGGATACATATCAAAAGAAGCTAAAAACAGTATTCATCAACCTATTTTCTATTACTATTATAAAAGTGAGAATATGAGAATAGAAATTATACAATTTTTATTGAAATATTTTGATAGCATAAGAGAGGCATTACCAGAACAATGGGATAATGTGGATGAATATATTTTAACAAAAACCGTAGGCCTTGGCGCATGTATAAAATTACTTCCGTTTTTGTATGTAAAAATGTTTATTGACGAATATCAGATGGATCCAAAAAAAATAGTACAAATCAATGTAAATACACTGAAGAATCATTTAAAAGGAATTGAAACTATCAATTTTTCAAAATCAGGCGAATATGGAAGTGTGGGAAGTGCCGGGAGTTTAAACAAGTTAAAAAAGCAACTTATTGAAAATATAGATTTCTTTCAGGCGGATAATTATGAGGATTTTTTGAGAGTATTTAAAGAGAACTATCTTAGTAAATACAAAAAGTGGCTAACTAAATATCTATAGGAAAAATGGGAACGTATTGGATATTAACTGGCCGAGGGCAAATTTTAGATTTGTTATAGTCCTGTTTTTTTTAGTGGTCGAGATTTACAAAATAGAATTTCGACAACTAAGCAATATCTCAGTTTTTTTTATTGGAATGTAACTTATATATATTGTTGATCTTATTTCAAGAGGGTTGATTATCGAATGGAGAATTATTATGGATGGTGTGAAACTAAATCAGAATGAAAAGCATGAATTGCTAAGATTAATTAACAGTTATGCTGACAAAGTATCGGAAGATGATATAAAAGAAATAGAGAAAAAAATAAATCAAAAGATTAAAATAATAAAAAAGAACAAAAGATATCCATCGTATGTAAAGCAAATGATACGTCAGGTGAAATGCTTATATGCCTTATTAAAATCACCCGATATATCCAAAGAAAGATTAAATAGAGTCATATCTGCATTACATTATTTTGTTTTGGCAGAAGATATGATACCAGATTATATACAAGTTCGGGGTTATCTAGATGATGCATTTGTAATAGATGTTGTATACCAAGAAATGAAAAAAGATATAAGAGAATTAGAAGGATGTGATTAGAAATTGATAACTTATAGGAGGGGATATGGAAATTAAATTGATATCTGTCGATGAAATTGAATTAGACAAAACCAATCCAAGGATTGCTAAATATCTTGAAATGTATGGGAAAGATATAACAGCAGAACAAATATCGCTAGCATTAGGTGTGGGAGATAGTCAGGTAGCTGAGAATGGAACCACATTTCAGTCATTAAAAGCATCAATAAAAACAAATGGTGGTATAATACATCCAATAATTGTCAATAAAAGATCAGATGGGATTTATAGAGTAGTTGAGGGTAATACAAGGTTAGCTATATATAAAGAATTTAGCAAAGATGAACGCACACATGGCACTTGGAATGAAATACTCACGGTAGTGCATGACGATTTATCTAATGAACAAATTGATGCCATCAGACTTCAGGCACATTTAGTAGGACCCCGACCATGGGACCCTTATTCAAAGGCAAAGTACTTGGATTATCTCTATAACTCTGAAAATTTACCAATGAGTCAAATAGTTGATTATTGCGGTGGTAGAAAAAATGAGGTGATATCTTATATTGAAGCCTATAAAATGATGTAATCGCACTATCGGCCTCAATTATCAAGTGATGATGAATTTGATACAACAAGGTTTTCTGCTTTCGTGGAGTATCAACACCCTAGAATTAAAGAAGCAATTGTAAGAGCTGGTTTCAATGAAGATGATTTTTCTCAATGGGTGAATGATCATAAAATTCATCCTTTATGGACAGTTCGCAGAATACCAAACATATTAGAAAATCCTCGCAGTAAAGAGGTGTTTCTCACTCATGGTAGAGGTTCAGCAAGAGAAGCATTAAAATTATTAGATAAGCCTTCTGGAGATAAAGTTCTTAAAGACACATCTATGATACAATTAGCTCGGGAATTATTGGAAAGAATTTTGGCTTTGCCATATGGGGAAGTTCAACGTTTAAAATCAGATTCATCAAGTGATGAAGTTTTTACATTTTTAGAAGTGCGAGACCAATTAATTGAATTATGCAGGGATATTCGTAATGAAGAATAGGGTATGAGAGAAACAAAAATTCATTCGCAACTGGTTGCATTTACAAAACAATGGATAGAAAAGGAGTATGTAAGTAAGAGAGTGGAGATCATTGGAGTAGATTCAGTTACAGAAAATTTTCAAGTATTACCAAATATAAATGGTTTTATCCCGGATATTTTCGCTAAATGCTTGGTTAATAATTTACAAATAATTGGCGAGGCAGAATCTTCTAAGGGACTAAATTCCCAACATACAGAACAACAACTTAAAGCATTTATCAGATATTGTTTTCTAAACAATGCACATTTAATAGTAGGTGTGCCTTGGGATTTAGTGCCTTATGCTAGGAAATTAATAAAGTTTTATATTAGTGAGTGTAAGGCTGAAGGCGTGATTGTGATTATCCCTGACAATATGGCAGTAGGATAAAATGAAAATATTCTTAAAACAGGAACCAAATTATTTACCTAAATATAGTTCTTTTTCTTATCAAGAAGAAGCTGTTAAAGCTATTCAAGATTTAGAATATGCCGCAATATTCCATGAGCAGGGACTCGGGAAAACTAAAATAGCTATAGATTTAATTTTATATTGGTTCGAGAAGAAGGAAGTAGATACCGTTTTAATTGTAGCGAAGAAAAGTTTAATTAATAACTGGATCAATGAGTTGGGTGTTCACACGCACATTAAGCCACGAGTGCTAACGCAGAACAAGAAAGCTAATTATTATGTTTTTAATAGCCCTGCAAAAATAATGTTAATAAATTATGAAGTTATGAAATCTGAGAATACGAGGATGGAGCTTTTTTTAAAGACTCGAGATGTTGCTGTGATATTGGATGAATCAACGAAAATAAAAAATCCAGAATCAGATTTAACACAGGAATATTTAAGATTATCAAAATTTTTTAAAAAAAGAATCATTATGACCGGCACACCAGTTGCAAATAGGCCGTATGACATATGGTCACAAATATGGTTTCTTGATCAAGGCAAAAGCTTAGGTAATGATTTCAATAATTTTAAAAAAGACTTTGACTTAGCAAACACTTTATACAAGGATACTGATTTAAGAGAGAACTTTGAATCACAAATTTCTTTAATTGAAGATAAAATATCAAAATTTACTGTAAGAGAAACAAAAGCTAGTGGGGTATTAGATTTGCCTGAAAAAATTATTAAAATTATAAAAACAAAATGGGAGATACATCAACGGGAATTATACAACCAAATCAAAGATGAAGAAAAGGCCTTCGTAATTAAAAATGGAATTCCCACTGAAGATGATTCCAAAATTATTGTAAAACGACTCTTGCGTTTAGTGCAAGTGGCATCTAATCCAAAATTAGTAGATGACAGTTATAAGCAGTCTCCCGGAAAGCTGAATTCATTGATTACTATATTAGATGATATAAAAAGGAATGATGAAAAGTGTATCATCTGGACATCTTTTACAGCTAACGCAGATTGGCTTAAAACGAAGCTTGTAGAATATGGGACGTGTAAGGTACATGGTAAAATACCCATAGATATTAGGAACAGAACAATTAACAATTTTTTGACAGATAAAAAATATAGAGTTTTAATAGCCACGCCAGGGGCAGCGAAGGAGGGATTAACCTTAACAGTTGCAAATCATGTAATATTCTATGATAGAAGTTTTAGTTTAGATGATTACTTACAAGCGCAAGATAGAATTCATAGATATTCACAAAAACGGAAATGTTATGTATATAATTTAATCATGGAAGACTCCATTGACGAACTACTTGAAATTATGTTATCCAGTAAACATCTTGCTGCACAATTAACACAAGGGGATATTTCATTAGATTTTTATAAGAGTAAGATTTCTTACAAATATGGAGAAATAATAAAAGAAATTTTGGGAATTAAGGAGGATGATTATGACAGAGGATGATTGGGTAAAAGATACTATTACTCTTCGTGGCGAAGAAATCCCGGTTAGAGTAGGATATTTAACACAGGCAGAATTAAAATTTTATCCTGAAAATCCTCGGGTTTATACAATATTATCAGCAGGCACAAAAGAGCCGACACAACAAGAAATAGAAATCCAATTATTGGCAAGAGATAACGTAAAGCAATTGGTGCAATCGATTAAAGCAAATGGGGGATTAACAGACCCCGTTTTTGTATTAGATGGCTCAAATATTGTGATAGAAGGCAATAGCCGTTTAGCTGCTTATAGAGCTTTAGCCAGGTCAAATCCAATTCAATGGGGAAAAATTAAATGTAAAGTGTTACCCAAAGAGATAGATGAGGATAAGATATTTTCATTGTTAGGGGAATATCATATTATAGGCAAGCAAGATTGGATTCCTTACGAACAAGCAGGTTATTTATACAGGCGCTGTATATTTCATAAAGTTAAGCCAGAATTAATAGCAAAAGATTTAGGACTAACTGAGTCAAAGGTCAATCACCTAATAGGCGTGTATACTTTCATGGTAGCAAATGAAGATAATGCACCAGATAGATGGAGTTATTATGACGAGTATATGAAGTCAAGCAAAATAAAGAAAATAAGAAAGAAATATCCGGAATTTGATGAGATAGTAGTGCAGAAAATAAAATCGCAAGAAATTCCTAAAGCTATCGACGTAAGGGAAGGTTTGAAAAAAATTGCAAATTCAAATGACAAAATAGTTAAGTCTTTTATAAACGGGAAAGCTGATTTTCAAGAATCTATGGAACATGCAATAAGTGGCGGTTCTGATACGAATTGTTATCAAAAAATCCAAAAATTTAGATTGTGGTTTGTCGATCCTAAAACAAGAAAAGAAGTATCGAATATGTCTGAACAAGTAACTAAGAAATGCATATATGAGCTTAAAAAAATAAAACAAGGATTAGAATTTTTACTAAACAGACTGGATGCCTGATTTTATTAGATTATGAGTAAAAAGATATTATTGATTGAGCCTTCATATAAAAATAAGTACCCACCATTGGGCTTAATGAAGATTGCTACATATCATAAAAGCAAAGGGCACGAGGTGGTTTTTTTTAAGGGATGTTCTCCAAATTTAAAATTGCAGGTATGGGATAGAATATATATTTCAACACTTTTTACATTTTATTGGGCTAAAACAATTGAAACAATTGAATATTACAGCAATAGCGTAAAAAAAAGTTCTAATATTTATGTTGGAGGAGTGATGGCTACATTAATGAAAGATGAAATTAAAAAGCATAGTAATGTAACCGTTATATCAGGTTTATTGAATCAGAATGGTAAATTAGGGTATAAAGATGATGGAACAATAGACTACTTAACGCCAGATTATTCTATAATTGATCAAGAACATAACCCATTACTAGATTATGTCTATCCTCAGGGAGATTCATATATTGGATATGCGACTAGAGGATGTATTAGGAAATGTAAATTTTGTGCAGTACCAATCATTGAGCCGGAATTTATGAATGGGCTTTCAATAAAAAAACAAATAAATTCTATTAAAAAACATTTTGGCGAAAAACGCAATTTACTTTTATTAGATAATAACATTTTGGCATCAGATAGGTTCGAAGAAATAATAGAAGAGATTAAAAACCTTGGGTTTGAAAAAAATGCACAATATTCGACAATTAGGAATAATAGAACCGTGTATTTAAAAAGATACGTAGATTTTAATCAAGGCATAGATGCTAGATTATTGACTAATTCAAAAGTTCAAAAATTGAGTGAAATTGCAATTCAGCCTATCAGAATAGCTTTTGACGACATTAAATTTAAAGATATTTATGTTCAAAAGGTTAGACTAGTGGCAGAATATGGAATAAAAGCATTATCAAATTATATACTTTTCAATTTTAATGATACGCCAGAAGATTTTTATGAGAGATTAAGAATTAACGTAGAATTAAATTGCGAATTTGAAAACAAAGGATATGCAAGTAGGATATGGTCATTCCCAATGAAATATTCCCCCATTTTTGGCCCCGAGGCTAAAAATAGAAAGCATGTAGGGAAATATTGGAACAAGGAATATTTACGAGGAGTACAGTGTATACTATTAGCAACACATGGTTTAGTTGGTCCCAAAATGAAATATTTTGATACCGCCTTTGGTCGCAATTTTGCAGAATTCAAAAAAATTATTACAACACGGCCTGAAGAAAAAATTTTATATAGAACTAAAGAATGGCTCAATAGACCTTTTATTCCAAGGCGTCTATTCATAAAAGAGAAGGAAGTGTAAAACTCGCCTCGGACATTTACTTAATATACTGATTGAATAGAAAAATTGTAAAGTGCCGGGACTGGGCGGAAAATTGATGTTGATGTGCGTATGTGAATATGGAGGGAGAAAATGAATAAATTGGAAATGTTTTGTAGGAGAGGGTTTTTTATTGCAATTTTATTTTTATGCAGTTGCGCTATGATAATGCAACAGCCCAGAACGGCATATGAATTAAAAATAAATGCGCAATCAAAAGCAGAACTTGAAAAACATGGTTTAACGGTGGCTGTTCAGCCGATAATTTTAGAAAATTGTAGTTCGTTTCCGGAAATTTATGCAAAAACAACATATAAAACCAGCGAAGGCGAAGTTAGAAATATAGAATTTTCAGTAATAGATATTCCGGCGTTTGCAATTTCAATTACCAATAAGACGGGTGATGTGGTTAAGTTTGATAAATGTAATATGAATTTGGAAGATGATTTGGGAAAAAGTTATCAGTCGCAGGACGAACAGGAATTAAATCAAGAAATTGATCAGTTTTTTGCCGATTTTAATGTCAAGGGATCTATTTTGAATAAGGGGCCTATCGAATCAAAAATTGAGGCATTAAAACTTATGGATAAAAAGTTGATTATATTGCCGAATAAGACAGAGGATGTGTTTTTAGCGTTTAATGTTATATCGGCAAATATAGAATCTTATATGGAGTTTTTATCAGGGAAAAAATATTTAAAAGTTTCGCTAAACAATATTGCAATAAAATCGGATAAGCATATTGGGAGCAATGAAACTGTGAATTTTGAATTTATCTTTGATGTAAATCAATTGTGAGGCCGCCTAAGTTTCATTTCCCATTTTAGTACAATATTTGGAATAGAGTTTGTAGAATGATAAAAGATGTTGGAAAGTGTCTCATGTTTTTAGGCGCAAAGCGTCCAATTGTTTTTGAAGACATACAATGAGGTGAAAATTATCGGAGAGCTTGTTAAAGTTCTTACTGTAAATTAGAAAATAGGAGGCAAAATGCCGAGAAAAACATCTAAACGTTCCAATGATCCTGAATTCCATCGGAAAAATTTGCGGGAATATTTAGCACAGCAAAAAAAAGAAAATTATGAGGCTGGTGTGAATTTAGAAATGTTCATTGAAAAATTGTTAACACTTTTTTCAGATACTCCTCCCATAACTTGGCGGTTTCGATTAACAACTTATAAAAATCCGGTGTTTCGTATATATAATCAATCAACACGGAGATCAGGAGATTTTCTACTCATAACAAACCGCGGATTAACTATTATGCACAAATATTTTGATAAGAGATTCAGAAATCTTTTTCCTAAAAAGAAGACTTTTTATGGTAATGGGGACACTGCTCGAATAGATTATTCTGTGTTTGATCAAGTAACAAGAAAAAAATATTATGATGCTATAAAATCAATGGTGACAACTAATAAGGACTGGGGAATTAACTTCCCGGGTGTTATGGTAGATAGTTTAAGCGAGCAGGATAGTAAACCATATAACGATTTACCCACTACGTATGACAATGGCGCTAAAGATGATAGTGATTTTTATCAGATTCTAAGATCAAAAATAAGAAAATGGGCCGCGTCAAAAAAAGGTAAGAATAATAAGTGGGTAGAATTTATACTTTTGGCTCCAGATTTATTTCATTTATTATGCAAGTTAGTTATAGATGATGACGTTTCATTAGAGGATAAAGTTAAACTCGCACTGGTAATAGTGTATTTTGTATCCCCGTTAGACTTGATCCCCGAGGGGATACTGGGCCCTATGGCTTATGTTGACGATATCGCTCTGTCGGTGTATGTTTTGAATCGGATTCTTAACAATACTAGCCCCGAAGTTCTTAGAAGGCATTGGGTTGGGGAAGAGGATATTTTGACTGTTATAAAACAGATACTTAAAGTTGCTGATCAAATGGTCGGCTCTGGACTGTGGTCGAAGTTGAAAGGAATGATTAGGTAAATTTTAATACGGTGATACTGTGGCAGGTATTTTAAATGAGGAAAGTTAGACGGTTCCCAGTTTTATCGTTATAAAAAGGAGGTGTAAGGTATGGCTGTTCAAAGGTGTGAGTGCTGTCACGAACAGATAGCGCCTTATGCAAAATACTGCAATTGGTGCGGGTATGGACCAAGGAAAAGAAAGCCAAAAGCAGGAGAATATTATTGTAAGCAGTGTCATGAGATGGTGGGGAAAGAGTTCTCATACTGCCCATGGTGCGGAGAAGACTTTAAGGACGATTACGCCTGGGAACCAGATGATGGGGAGCTTACACCCGCGGTGAAAAGATTTAACTTTGATATTAAATGTCCACAATGTAAATACGGTTGTTGTGCTACCATGGATTACTGTCCTTGGTGCGGTACAAAGCTTTCCGATTACAAATTTATTGGTTTTAGTAATTGCGTCGTGTGTGGTAATTCTGGCCTTGGAAATTGGCAGCATTGTGTTTTTTGCGGAGCATTCTTACAACAAGTCGTACGGCTTTCAGAAAAGAAACGTGTGAGCTTGTCTAAAGAAGCACTTTTTTTTCTTACAAGCGCTACAGTGGAAAGGCTAAAGGAAGTGAGGCCTGGGAAATGGTTCTGGAACTCTGACTTGAAGGGTTTTGAGACTCTCGGATTCCTATTTGGGGAAAAAACTGCCACAGCATATAAGGTTACACACATCTTTCCGATGGCTTCAGCTGAATCTAAGCAGGATAGTGTTGGTTGGAATCCGGACGCTTTAAAAGGATTAGTAAACCATATGCAGTTGGAATTGCCTCGAGGTTTAAATCTGATTGGGGACTTTCATAGCCATCCAGATGATAAGAATCCTTCTCCGAGCATTGTCGATTACAAAGGCACCTTGGGTGATATGGTCTCTATCATTGTAGCGCTCCATAAAACTACAAAAAAGTCTTTCCGCTGGAAGTTTAATAAGAAAATTGGCATGCTTGAGGGAGTTAAGGGTGGTGTGTATTTTCGCATATGTGCTTATCATAGAAATAAGAAAGGTGTTGCCGAATTGTTGAATATCGTCGGGGCGTGATTTAAAGTTCTCAGCAGAGACGCAGAGGGACGGTGCTTTACAATATGACAACAAAAAATATGAGTAGCTCGCAAAAGTTTCAATAATTATGAGTGATGAAAAAAACACGAAGTTGCCGGAGACGGTGGATGAGGCAGTATCTCAGATCCTCGACGGAATGAGCGCGGATGATAAAAAATCGCTAAAGAACACCCAAAAAAAGGATTTAATAAAGTTTCATTTCGGATGGGGAATGGGAATAAGGAACGGTTTCGGCCTATGGAACCCGGATTCTCCTCTCTTGAAATCTATGGGGGAAGTACATCCGGATGATGCTTCAGGTGTAATAATTGAAGCGGTCTGGAAGAAACTTCAAGAAAAGTAAAATAATTGGCGCCGGTACTTTACACTAAGACAGAAACTTGCAAAAATCAAAATGGACTGGAGAATTAATGATAAAAATAAAGACGGTGAAAGCGGGCGTATGAGAATAGAGATAATACAGGCGGATATAACGCGGCTTAAGGTTGATGCCATCGTCAATGCGGCAAATAAGACTTTGTGCGGGGGCGGCGGAGTGGACGGCGCGATTCACAGAGCCGCCGGAGCCCGGCTGCTGGCGGAGTGCAGGGCCTTAAACGGCTGTGAAACAGGACATGTGAAAATAACAAAGGGATATGATCTGCCGGCAAAGTGTGTGATCCACGCTGTCGGGCCCGTGTGGAACGGCGGCAACAGGGATGAAGAAGCTCTGCTGGCCTCCTGTTACAGGGAAAGCATTCTGCTGGCGGATGAGCACAAGCTGAGATCTATTGCTTTTCCGGCGATCAGCTGCGGTGTTTACAGGTTCCCGATAGAGAAGGCGGCTGACATCGCAATAAGGTCAACATTGGAGACAGCGGAAAACACTTCGATCGAACACATCATCTTTGCCTGTTTTGAGGACAGGATCGAGAAAGCTCTCAAGGACAGTTTGTATAATGCGGGACATGAGGAGATATAAATGGGAAACTGGTCAAAATTCATAGGGGCGGGATTAGGTTGGGCTCTTGGAGGGCCTATCGGCGCTGTAGCGGGGTATTTTATCGCCGGAGCAATGGATCCGGACGCCGGCGCTGAACTTCATAACCCTGCCAATCGCGGACACATAGTCTTTACAAATCTCATCGCCTTTATGGCCCTGATTGTTAAGGCGGATAATAAGATCAAAGAGTCGGAAAAGAAAAGCGCTATGGATATACTGTCCCAAATGTTTAAGCTGGATCATCAGGATCAGGCGTTAAGCAGACAGATGTTTACGAAGTTTCTGAACGAACACATAGATGTGGATGAACTCTGCGCCGGTTTTAATAAGATCGCTGACGGGGATATGAAGATTGTTCTTATGGAAATACTTTTTAAAATAGCGTTGAGCGATATGGAATTTCATCCGTTGGAAGAAAAGCTTATAGACGATATCGCCTCGCAACTTGGTTTCAGCGAATATGAGATCCGTTCAATGAAGGTTTCTTATACATCGGCGCACGGGGATGGAGCCAAAACCGCCGGCGGCGCTCAGGATATAAAAAAGTATTATGACATATTGGAACTTCCGTACAACGCTTCTTTGGACGAGATTAAAAAAGCTTACAGAAAACTTATGCTGAAATATCATCCGGACAGATTCGCCGGCATAGATCCTGTCGCCCATGAATTAATAAACGCAAAAGCCGCCGAGATCAACGAAGCGTATAATAAGGTGCAGAGCGCAAAACAGAATTAGACAATAGGCCTGAGACATTTCAGGGCCGGCAAACTTAAGCGGCCCGACACACATTACGGGCGCTTGACAAGTATATCACAAGGATTTGATAGCAGTAATTTATGGAATATGCGTAAATTCTATCAGACGTATCCAATTCTCGACGCAGTGCGTCGAGAATTAAGCTGGACACACTTTTGCGCAACATCAGGCAATTTTATCTTTCCTATCCAAAATGTGACGCACTGCGTCACGAATTAAGCTGGATGCATTCCGCATCTCGCTGTCCGCCGCCATCGCACTCGTACGGGCGCTTGACAAGTATATCACATTGTGATAAAATACAGCAAAGGAAGAAAAAAGGAGGGCAATATGAAATATGAAGTTAAGCTGGAACGAGACAAGAGGGAATCAGCAGTAATAACTGTCGACGCTAAAGATGAAGATGACGCCAGCGAAAAAGCTTTGGATATTGCCGGGCCGTACGGGAGCTGTGTTGATTTTGATAATGAGGGAAGTTGTCCAAGAGTTTATGTCAGTGATATAGAGGAACTGGGGTAATGAAACCAAAAAAGAAATCCGGACAAGCCGTGATTAAAGCTACCAAGTCCCCAGTAATAGGGTATAGCTCAGTTCTTAAAAATATTCTTGAAATTATTAATGATGCCCGGCGATATTCCGCGAAATCAATTAATGCTGTTATGACGGCAACTTACTGGGAGATAGGCAGAAGGATTGTTGAACTTGAGCAGGCCGGAAAGAAAAGGGCAGAATATGGGAAGGGATTGATTAATAAACTTTCTGCTGATTTAACAACCAAATTTCGCCGAGGGTTTGGCGTGGATAATCTGCAAAGAATGCGTCTTTTTTATACATATTTTCAAGGAGACTTAATTTACGCGACACTGTCGCGTAAATCTATTCTTAATATTCAGGATGCAGTCAAGTATTTTCCTCTCCCCTGGTCGGCATATGTTGCCTTGCTGTCTGTGAAAAATGACAGTGCCCGGAAATTTTATGAAGACGAAACCCTCCGATGCGGCTGGTCAATCCGCCAGTTAAACAGACAGATCAATTCAATGTTTTATGAGCGAACGGCGCTGTCCCGCAATAAGGCAAAGATGCTTCAAGAAGGGGCTATTGCCTTAAAAGAAGACATTGTAAGTCCTGAAGAAGAGATAAAAGATCCATGTGTTCTGGAGTTTCTAAGTCTTAAGGATGAATATTCCGAAGGCGCTCTTGAAGAAGCTCTTGTTTTACATTTGGAGAAATTCCTTCTTGAACTAGGAGAAGACTTCGCGTTTATAAGCCGTCAAAAACGTTTACGAATCGGGGATAAGTGGTACAGGGTTGACCTCTTGTTTTTTCATAGAAGGTTAAAATGCCTTGTAGTTGTTGACTTAAAAGTCGGGGAATTCACACACGCTGATGCCGGGCAGATGCACATGTATCTGAACTATGCGAAAGAACACTGGACAAATACCGGTGAAAATCCTCCTGTCGGATTGATCCTTTGCGCTCAAAAAAATGAATCGCTTGCGAAATATGCGCTTAAAGATTTACCGAACAAAGTTATGACTGCGGAATATAAGACTGTTTTACCGGACGTGAGATTACTTGCCGGAGAATTAAAGAAAACACAAAAAATGCTGGAAGGACGTAAATCATTAGAAGAAAAGGAGGATTGAAATGAGAAAAGGTGGCAATGAAAAAAAGAAAAGAAAATATTTGTCGGTGTACTTCCCGCTGATAGACGGGGACGGGAAGCGGCACACGAAGAATTTGTGCATCGCGTTCAATGATGAGGAAAAACCGCTGTTTGAAAAGCTGGAAAAGTTAAACTCGCAGGAGATTAAAAAAGCCATAGGGATATTCACTTACAAGCGGCTCATGGAACTTTCAGAAAAAGAAAACAGAAAGCCCACGGAATTGATTAAGATAAGACTGGCGGAAAAGTTAATTCATCGGGGCCGGCGCGTCAAAAGGAATATTGAAATTAATCCGGCCATGATAAAAAAATGGGTCGGCGTTTTAAACAAGAGCGATAATAAAATCTACGGCGACATCGCGGAATTTTTAGAAAGCTTAATAGCGCCGGAGTGAATACCACCCTGAGGATTTTATGTTTAAATTATCAAATAACGAAAAAGATGAACTGGTCGCAAATTGCGACCAGTTCAAAAGTTTGAAGCACTCAACTGCAAATCCTCAAGGAGAATGGGTTTTTGATTAACAGAACAAAAGGAGAGAAAATGAAAAAGAAAATCACGGAAGCGAAAGACGAACGAAAACCTATCATTATTCTTGGAGTGGCGATAGACCCTATCTCAATGCCCCGGCTTTACCGTAGAGCCGCTAAAGATCCGGGCTGGGTGGAAATGCGGGTCAAGGGAATGATGAAGGCGCAGGGCTTCAAAAGGCCCGGCATGCCGATGGCGATACTGGACAGCGATCTACATTGAAAAGCAGGGATCTTCATCCCGCATTGACGCGACTGCCCACTTGACAAAACATCCCTAAAGCTATACACTTATCAATAAGTGTATAGGATTAGGGAATTATGGAAAAAGAAAAAAAACTGATCAATTATCTGCGAAACAAGGGCGGCATAGCAAGTTACGCCGAAATCATAGAGGCGGGGTTTAATAAAATCATCATCAGGGACACGCTGAATTCAGGCCGGATACAAAAGATAAACAGGGGCCTATATAAGCTGTCGAGCGGCATAACACTTTCAAATCCTGATCTTGTATCAGTCGCTCTTGAAGCGCCGGAGGGGGTTATCTGCCTGCTTTCCGCTCTTTCATACCATGAACTGACAGACGAGATCCCGAAATATGTTGATGCGGCTATTCCGCGCGGCCATCACGCTAACATAATAAAATATCCGCCGGTGCATTTTTACCGTTTCTCGTCAAAAACCTGGTCGGCGGGTATAACAAAATATGATATAGGCGGGCACGAGGTCAAAATTTACAATATAGCTAAAACGATCGCCGACTGCTTTAAGTTTCGTAGTAAGATAGGCATTAATGTCGCCCGGGAAGCGCTTAAAACAGCTGTGCGGGAAAAAGGAGAGAAACCTGCCCGGATAATGAAATATGCCAAACTTTGCCGGGTTACGGCTATTGTTCAGCCCATTCTTGAGGCCATGATATGAAGAATGAGATCACAAATATAAAGGCTTCTGTGCGAGCCCGTCTTCAGAACAAGGCGAGGGAAACGGGCAAACCTTTCGCGGAAATCCTTCAATATTATGGGATGGAAAGATTTCTTTACAGATTCAGCTGTTCCGAATATGTCAATAAATTTATTTTAAAAGGCGCGCTCATGTTCACTGAAGTTGGATAAGTGCTGGAGCGCGCGGGGTTTTTGGAAATAAAAAATTATCAGCCGCCGGGGCGCAGGGTTTTAAAAAGCCCGGCATGCCGATGGCGATACTAGACAGCGATTTATAGATTTTGTCTCTTGATGTTTGGGCGGGGCAATTGGTATTATAAAGCAAATGAAAAAGCTCAAAGGTATGTTAATTATTCGGCCGGATGGGAAGAGCGCTCCTGTGACTGGGAAAGCGGAGTTAGAATACAATGTGGCAAATGCGCTGTCATCCTCGCCCACAGAAAGATTCAAGCAGTTGAATGAGTTCCTTAAGCTCGCTGCCACCTTCAAAAAAGTTAAAAAAAACTGGCCGACCGGTGTTTTTAAATTCAAAACCTTTAAGGATGCTGATAAATGGCGATTCAAAATAATCACAGGGGCAAACCGCGCTTGCTAACAACAAAAGATTTAGTTTTTCTTTGTAAAAAACTAAACGATTCCGGTGTCAAATATGTCCTGATTGGCGGTTTTGCCGTTAATTACTACGGTTTTTCC
>VMTI01000221.1 GCA_013791675.1 bacterium
TTTCGCTTTTTAAAAATACCGCGGGTTCGGTTAGTGCTTATCCATTTGGAACGGGAATAACCGGCGGTGTCAGGTCGGGTGATATTTGCGCCGGTGATTATAACGGCGACGGTATTCTTGATATTGCGATAACCGGCTGGCCGGGTGTTCTGGAAATTTACAAGGGTTCAGCCGGGGGTTTTTTTACCAAAATGTATTCGGGATCCGAATTTCAGTATTCGTCTCTCTCGTGGGTTGATCTTGACGCGGACGGCGACCTTGACCTTTTTGTTTCAGGGTATGTCCAGCCGTCCTTAAAAACTGTTTGTGTTTATAATACAGCCGGCGGATTCGTTGAAGAACAGTTTCCACTGCCGGGATTTCAAAGCGGAGACATAGCTTTTGAAGATTATAATCAGGACGGCTGGCCTGACCTCGCGATAACAGGTGAAATAGACCTTTCCGCGACGGTAAAAAGCGCTGTTTATAAAAATCTGGGTTACGGCGAATTTGAGGAGACGGTTTTTATTTCAACATCTGTTCAGAACGGCAGTTTAGCATGGTTTGACTATGATGCCGACGGCGATAGTGACCTTTTTATTTCGGGTTATGAAAAATTCGCGACTCCGGAGGAAAGGCTCTACGTTTATAAAAATTCAGGTTCTCCAAACTATGACCTTGAATTCAGCACTTGGCTACCCTGTGTTGTGAACGGAAAAATAGTGTGCGGAGATATTAATAACAACGGTTATGGCGATGTTTTCCTGGTGGGGGAAAGCGCATCCGTGGCCGGGGCATTTTTTTACGAGTATAACAGCGCAACGGCCAAATTTGAATTAGGGCAATCTTTGCCGCCGCTCGGAAAAGGCTCATTAGCGGCTTTCGCCGATTACGACGGTGACGGTGATATTGATTTATTTTACTGCGGACAGGATACAAACACTTTATCCGGAAAATCATTTTTGTTTGAAAACAAATGCGTGTCCACAAACGCAGCGCCAAGCGCCGCTTCCAATCTTAATGCCGATGTTGCCGCGGGCTATCTGGTGCTCGGCTGGGATGCGCCATCTGATGACTGGACGTTTCCCGCCGCGCTCAATTATTCGCTGATGATAGCCACTGTCACTAAATCTTCCTCTACGCTTTCAGGATGTATAGCGTCGCCTTTCAGGGGATACAACGCGCCCTGCCATATCGCCGGCAGTCCGTCCACGATTTTTGCGGGCATTGTAGAGGGAACAACTTATTTCTGGAATGTCAGAGCCATTGATGCCGCGGGGAAAGTGGGCCCATGGGCGGAAGAGCAGGTTGTTTATGTCAGCGGCGTGCCTCCGTCGGCTATTTCCAATCTTACCGCGCTTCCGGGTGCAATAGACGGAGTAATAACGTTAAAATGGACGGCCCCGGGGAATGACGGTACATTCGGAAAATGTTCTTCATATCGTGTGAAATATTCTTCCGTCGTCGGCACAGTATCGGATGAAACGGAATTTAATTCGGCTTCTGCCTGGGCTCAGGCCTGGAAGCCGAAAATAGGCGGCTGGGTGGAATCAAAAACGCTGACCGGGCTGCGCCCGGGGGTAACATATTATTTCGGAATCAAGGGCACCGACGGTTTTTCTTATGGGACTTGGGGCACCGGCGGTTCGGCAAATATTAAACATTTCGCGCCGGCTCAGAATATTGTTCCTTCCTCTCCGACCTGGCCGGGAAGCAATTATGTCGTTCCTGGCGACAGCTGCATTAATTTGAAATGGAATCTTAATACGGCAATAGACATTTCATCCTATACCGTTGAGATGTCCACGCAGGGAGGCTCTTTTGGGCATGTGGCATCCACATCCCACCCGAATAATTCATTGTCAGTGACGGGCCTCACCAATTTTGTCACTTATTATTTCAGACTCAGCGCAATTGATTGGACAGGTTATATAAGTACGTGGAGCGCTGTAAAGGGAGGTTATCCACGTGATACAAGTCCGCCGAATACCGTCACTGATCTTGCGGCGGAACGTTCATCCCCCGGAACTACGCTTCTTTCGTGGACGGCGCCGGGAGACTCGTGGAATACGAACGATAATCTGATAGGAGGTAAATACGAAATAGCCTGCGCTACATATTCATTTGCGGCCTCAACAGGCGCGTTTGCTTCAAATCTGCGGCTTGAGCTTTCCACAAGCGTCGCGAAAGGAACATACGTGAGTTCCGCTATAACTGGCCTTTATCATGACACCACATATTATTTCAGGCTCCGCACCGCAGACGAAGTGCCGAACTGGTCGGGTATTTCCAATATCAGTTACGCGAAAACCGTTGATACGGCTCCTCCGGCGGCCGTTACCGCTTTAACAGGGGCGACAGGCTTTAACGCCGGTGTTGTGGATTTGAGCTGGATATCTTCCGGTGATAACGAGTGGTCGGGAAATTTAACAGGAAATTTTAAAATAGATTACGCGACATATTCTTTATCGCTAAGTTCTCAGACGGCAAAAAAAATCATTTCGGCATCAAATCTGTCTTCAGGAACCCTTGTTTCATATTCCGTGGGCGGGCTTCTCGCGGGCGCAAGCTATTATTTCCGTTTGTGGTCTTTTGATGAGGAAAACAACAGTTCTTACGCGTCCAATATAGCTACGGCTTCAGCCCAGGCGGATTCCAACCCGCCTGATGTGAGGATATTAATTCCGGTTTCATCTTCGCCGTTAAAAAGCTACGGATGCCTTAGCTTGATTTCGGGAACAGCGGTGGATGATTACGGCGATGTTCGCGAAGTCAGCGTGAGTACAGGCGGATCCTCCGGCCCGTGGCACCTTGCGCAGATATCCGGAGCGGACTGGTCTTTTGATTGCGCCACTTTTACTTTTATCTCAGGCGGCAATCATACGATTCTTGCCCGCGCGAAGGATTCTTACGGCAATGAAACAAGCTCTTATACCGTCGGGGTGTCTTCCGTTAATTTTTATTATGATAACTCGCCGCCTAACGAGGTGTCAGATTTGACCGCGTCAACGGGCTCACTTTCAGGATATATAGAGTTGGCATGGACTTCTCCGCATGACAATCCCGCGCAGGATACGGTTGCCGGATACATTCTTAAATACGCGACTTATACTCTCGCTGACACAACGGCGTGGTGGGAACAGGCATTGGAGCTTGCATCCCCCGCGCCTGCCGCCGCGGGGGCCGCCGAGCATATGACGGTTACCGGACTTGACAGCGGCTCAACCTACTGGTTCGCTCTGAAATCATACGACGGAGTTGATTATTATAATTCAACGTCAGCCGTTTCAAACAGCGCTTTATGTATGGCGCGTTACGGCCCCGACGCCGTTACAAAGTTCCGCATAAATATAGCCACCGCGATTGTAAAAGGCGTTCCGGCGGCGTTTTCGGTATTGTGCCATAATCCGCATTATGAATCCGTGCCGGCGAGCTCCGCCGTTATCAGTGTTTCTTTTTCCGGCGCTGGCTGCGAGTTTTATCCTTCTTCGTACGATTTTGCGCTTGGCGACGGCGGCACAAAGACTTTTTCAAACTGTGTGATTTTTACGGGCTTCGGCGACAAAACTTTTCAAGTCGCATCCGGCGGGATTATTTCCTATTCCGCGGCTGTGCGCGTGAGCTCCGCGCCATCTTCGTCGGTGGGGGCTTCCGGAGAAGTTGTTTGGGCCGCTTCCAACATAAAACTTGTAATACCGCCGGGCGCTATGCCTTCAAATAAGACACTGCGCCTGGATATGCTTACGGATAACGCGGATATTCCTTCTTATGCCGGCTCAACAATCACCGCCTCAGCCTGCGAAATCAAACAGCTTTCGGGAGAGGATATTATTTTTAACACCGCCGCTACGCTCACGTTGTCATTTCTTGATAACGACAATGACACAAACGAAGACAAAACAGGGGTGTCTGAAAATTCTCTCGGGCTTTTCTTTTATGACGGAAAATTATGGAGGATTCTGGACGAGGGGGCCGGTTTGTCGGCTTCTTCTGTCGCGACGGGAAATGTTTTTGTGTCAAAAGTTTACAGAACCGGAAAATACGCCATATTCCCGAGGGCGGGGGTGTCGCGAAGCATTTCGGGAGTCAAACCCAAAAGGAAAATAATAACGCCGTATTCCGCCGGCTCCAATGATGCTATAGAGTTCACGGGCGCGACTGAGCCTTTTACGGTGCAAGTCTATTCAGCGTCTGGAAAAAAGGTGTTTGAGGGACAGAATTGTTATACATGGGCGGGGGTAACAACTTCAGGCGCGAAGGTGCCGGGTGGAATTTATTTTTATGAAATGGTGTCTCCCGCGGGCACAATAACGGGCGCGGTGGTGGTGGCGAAATGAAAAATAAAAAATTATTTATTTTTCTGTCAGTAGTCAGCTTTCATCTTTCAACCGCTTTCGCGTATTTTGAGGATTCCCCCCAGAGTTTCAGCAAGCTTTCATTTGCCGATAGTCCCGCATCTTTTTCAGGAACAAAACTGGATATGGTTTATCATTTGCCTTACCGCGGCATTGACGAGGATTTTTCATCATATTATCTGGGCGCGTCGTGGGAAGGGCGAAAATTGGCGGTTGGATTCTCGCGCAGTGATTTCGGTTTTGACAGTGTTTATAACGAACAGATTACCCGTCTTTCTCTCGGATGGAAAGTGAACAATGCCTGGAAAACGGGTATCGCGCTCAAACAGTTTGCCATAAAGTTCAGCCCCGACAGTTATACATCGGATGATCCGTATTTTTCAAAAACATCGGCTGCCGCTATGGACGCTGATATAGGCGCCGTAAAACAAACGTCAAAAGGCGATATCGCTTTTAATATTACAAATCTGCTGGGTTCAGGCATAGGCCTTGTCGGAACCGAACCCCTTAACAGAATCGTTTCTGTCGGATGGAGTTTACCTTTTAGCGTATTTAACAGGCGTCATTTATTTTTTGCGGAACTGGCGGCGAATGATTCGGACAATTTTGAAAGTTTTGATTACCGCTCGGCTCTGGAATCCCGTATTGCGTCAAATGCCGTTTTCAGAATGGCCTTTGACCGATATTATTTTGTGCCGTCGGCGGAATTCAGCTACCCGCTTGAAGGCAAGTACGATATAGGCGCGGGTTTTGCATACAGGTATCCATATAACACTTTCAACGGCTTTACGCAGTTTACGACGCTGATAACTATTAGGAAGAAAATAAAAACTGACACTGGAAGCGCTTTGATGAAAGAAAATGAAATTAAAAACGAAAAATCTGACGGAGCTGAAAGTAAAGCGGCGCGCGAAGAAACCTCCGAGCCTGCGCGATTGATGAAAGGAAAATATTTTAATACCGCTGTAAAGTATTATGAAAGCGGTGAATATGAAAAAGCTATAGAGCAGTGGGAGAAACTGCTGGAAATGGAGCCCGAACATTCCGAATCAAAGAGGCTCATAAAAAAATCCAGGGAGAAATTAAATGAGACTAAATAAATATCTCAAAGGGCGCAGGGGCATGACTTTGATAGAGCTCACGATTGTTATTGCTATTTCAGGCATCTTAATAGTGGGGATATTAAAACTTTTCCAAACATCGTCTGATATATGGACATCGTCATTGCACTCAATAGCCATACAGCAAAAGGGCCGCACAGCGCTTGAGGAGATCACGCGTTTCGTCAGGCAGTCAACAAGCCCCGTCACGGGCATAAGCCCCGCGATAGGCGGCACTTCCTCGTCGCTAAAATTCGCTTTTATGAAAGACACAAGCACCATCGTGAATATGGAATATTTTAAAAGCGGCAGCGCGCTTTACCGCGTTTCCGGCAATTCAACTTCAACTCTTATAGAAAATTATGTTGACAGCATATATTTCAAGCATGTTTCTTCATATGTGGTCACAATTGAAACTTTTACTCTCACCAAAGGCACGGGCAAAAATCAGAAAACACTGACCTTTGAAAGAACAATAAACATCCGCAACCGTTAAATGTAGAATGGCATTGCGGTTTTTATGACAAAAAACAAAGGCCTCTTGACAAAAAAATCAGCTTTTTTTATGCTTAAGTGTTTTTGCAGGGGAAGAGCTGTGTAATTCAGCCGCTGCCCCGCAACGGTGAATCCCATTGGAGATAAGACGCCGGGCGTCTGAAGGGAAAGTCCGAAAACCTGTAAAAATATTTATCCCGTTAGAGAAGGTTAGTTAATCGGGATTTGCTTCGCGGGAGGAAAAGTGAAAGTTCACCGTTCCGTTAGAGAATAATCTTTTAACGGCGGCGGTGGATATAAGCTTTATGGAGAACCAACCGCAAGGTTGGTTTTTTTTATTATATGATTATTTTAATTACAGGCGGTATTAAATCGGGGAAAAGCGATTCAGCTCTTTCCTTAGCTGAAAAACAGTGCGAAAGAAAAAATTGTTATTTTCTCGCAACTGCTGTGCCTTCCGGTACAGAGTTAAAAGAAAGAATAAAAAATCACAAAAAAAAGAGAAAAAAAATCTGGAAAACAATTGAGGAACCGGAAAATATAGATGATGTTTTCCGGAAGATTCCTTCCGGAAGCGCCGTTGTGGTGGACTGTCTGACCCTTTGGCTGGGAAATATAATTATTAAATATGGGGTTAACAAAAAAGGCTTTAACATTGCGGAAAAGAAGTTGCGTAAAACTGTTTCCTTGATAAAGAAGAAAAAAATCAAAGCTTTCTTTGTCACCAATGAAGTAGGCTGGGGAATCATCCCCGCAAACAAGATAAGCAGAGTTTACGCGGATTCTATCGGTATACTGAATCAAATGATAGCGAAAAATGCCGATGCGGTGTATTTAATGGTAGCTGGAATAAAAATGCGGATAAAATAAAAGATGGGGGAAGATTATGAACTTAAAAGAATGTCTGGAAAGAATTGAAGCGGTTGATTCGGGTTTGGAGGAAAAAATACAGAAGAAGCTTGATAATCTGACAAAACCTCCGGGAAGTCTGGGACGTCTTGAGGAATTGGCAAAACAATACTGTATGATCAAAAACACGTTGTCTCCCGAATTGAAGAACAAAGTTATCTTTACTCTTGCGGGAGACCACGGGGTGACGGAAGAGGGGGTGAGCGCTTTTCCGAAAGAGGTCACTCCCCAGATGGTCTATAATTTTTTAAGAGGAGGGGCGGGCATAAATGTTCTTGCCGGGCATGTCGGAGCAAGGGTGGTGGTCGCCGATTTGGGTGTTGCCTGTGATTTAGAGACGCATCCCGGATTAATTATTAAAAAAATAAATTACGGAACAAAGAATATGGCAAAAGAACCCGCCATGACAAGAGAAGAAGCTGTTAAGTCGATTGAAGCGGGAATTGAAATTTTTGAACACGAGTATAAAAAAGGAATTGACATCGTAGGTACGGGGGATATGGGGATAGGCAATACTACCTCATCCACCGCTATTACTGCCGCTATCACCGGAAAAGAAGTTGAAAAACTTACGGGCCGGGGAACCGGTATAAACAGCGAAATGTTTGAAAATAAAATCAGGGTTATTAAAAAATCTCTGGAACTCAACCTCCCAGACGCGGAAGACGCTATTGATGTTCTTTCCAAGGTCGGAGGTTTTGAAATAGGGGGCTTGTGCGGTGTGATTTTGGCATCTGCGGCCGCTAAAGTGCCTGTGCTGATTGACGGCTTTATTTCAGGGGCGGCTGCTTTACTCGCTTACAAGTTGGAGCCAAAAGTAAAAGATTACTTGATAGCCGCTCATTGTTCGGTAGAACAGGGCCACAAAATCGTATTGGAATATTTAGGACTTGTACCGCTGCTTGATTTGAATCTCCGTTTAGGAGAGGGAACGGGAGCCGCTTTAGGGATGTCCATTGTGGAAAGCGGCGTTAAGATTTTAAACGAAATGGCTACATTTGAAAGTGCGGGGGTGACGGACAAAAATGATTAGACCGAAGGATTTTTTTCTTGCGCTGCAGTTCCTGACAGTAATTCCTTTTAAAACGAAATTGAAATACAATGAAGATTCTTTTTCTAACTCGGCTGTTTTTTTCCCTCTTGTGGGATTGCTGATAGGTTCAGTTTTAGCCCTGTTTAATATTCTGTTGAGCGGTTTTCTTCCCGATTTTACCGTTAATGTAATTCTCGTTTTTCTGTTGGTTCTTATCACCGGCGGTCTGCACATGGACGGATTCGCCGACACAATTGACGCGTTTTATTTAAAGAGGAGTAAAGAAGACACTTTGCGGATTATGAGAGACAGTCATACTGGGGTAATGGGTGTTTTAGGCATTGTTTTTATAATCCTATTGAAAATAGGATTTTTAGAAACATTTTCAACCTCCGAAAAATTGAAGCCCCTACTTATTACGCCGGTTTTAAGCAGGTGGAGCATGGTTTTGTCGATGTTCTTTTTCAGTTATGCGCGGGATGGCGGAAAAGCAAAGGCTTTTTTTACGGGAATGAACGGGCGGAAATTATTTCTCGCTACTCTGATTACTTTCGCTGTCACATATTTTATTTTGGGCATCGCGGGCTTTATGTTGATTGCGCTGATTGCCGCGTCGGCATTGGGCTTCGGGCTGACGGTTAGAAAGAGAATCGGCGGTATAACAGGAGATACTTTGGGCGCGGTAAATGAAATCAGCGAAGTTCTGGCGCTTATTTTCCTGTGCGCGTGTTATAAACTGCTTTTATGAAAAATGTGAAAGTTTTAGCGCCCGGAACTTGCGGCGAACTCGCGCAGGGTAAAATAAACGGTAGGAATTTTCACATAACCTGCCCCGTAAAATTGTTCACTACTGTTTTTATAAATATGAGTAAAGATAAAAAAACAGTTTTTCCGTCGGATAAGTGGAAATCGGAGTTGTCTTTTAAGAAAACATTGCAATATTTTGGATGTTCTGATTTCGGGGGAGAGATTCACATTGATTCTGAAATTCCCGTGGGAAAAGGCATGGCTTCCAGCACGGCGGATATTACGGGTGTTTGTCTCGCTCTTGCGCGAGTTCTGGAAAAAAAGATATCTGATGATAAGATTGCGGAAATAGCTCTTTCTATTGAGCCGTCCGACGGTGTGATGTTTAAGAATATTGTTTTCTTTGACCATCGTAAAGGCAGGGTTCTGCAAAGACTGGGCGTCCCACCGGAGATGCGAATCCTGATTATGGATTTGGGCGGCAGCGTGGATACGCGGAAGTTTAATAACGAAAATTATGAAAAAATTTATAAGAAAAATGAAAATAAAATCACGGAAGCGGTTGAATTGATAAAAGACGGAATCCTTTATAACGATATTGTTAAAATCGGAAAAGGGGCGACTTTGAGCGCATTTTGCAATCAGGCTCTTATTTATAAATCTGAACTGGAACCGGTTTTGGAAATAAGTGCGGAAATGGGAGCTGTGGGTGTGAACACCGCCCACAGCGGCACGGTGTTGGGTATTTTGCTCCCGTATGCTTTTAATGATATGAAAGAATTAGAAGAACGTCTTGAAAAAAAACTCAATAAAAAATTCAGCTTTTACCGGACAGAGCTTGCGGGCGGAGGTGAATACATTGCATGAGCACGGAGGCAATTTAACGGCTGCCGCGGAAAAATACCGTCTTTCAGGGGAAGATATTATTGATTTCAGCGCAAATATAAATCCGCTGGGTTTGCCGCGGAGTGTAAAAAAAAACATTGTCCGGGATTTAAAGAACATTGTCAATTATCCCGAGCCGCAAAGCCATGAATTAAGGAAAGAATTAGCGGGGATGCTGAACCTTTTGGATGAAAATATTCTTATCGGTAACGGCGCCACGGAATTAATATATCTCATCGTCGCCGCTCTAAAACCTGAAAGAGTTTTAATTCCTGCGCCCTGTTTTTCCGAGTATGAAAGAGCGTCTAAACTGGCGGGCGCGCGAATCAGGTTTATAAAATCGAAAAAAGAGGAATCGTTTAAACCCGATTTAGAGAAAATAATCCGCTGCCTTGACGGAACGGATATGCTTTTTGTCTGCAATCCTTGCAACCCCACGGGGGTGACTTTTGATAGAGATGAAATTATGTATCTTTTAAAAGAATGCGGAAAGAACAAGGTCACGCTTGTGCTGGATGAGGTTTTTATTGATTTCGCCGAAGACGCACAATATTTAACTCTATTGGGTGAAACGGCTCGTTTTTCCAATCTTTTGATTTTAAGATCACTCACCAAAATATACGCTTTACCGGGGTTGAGAATCGGCTATATGGCCGGCGGCGGGAAACAGATAAAAAGAATAGCGGAATATCAATATCCGTGGTCTGTGAATTCCATGGCGCAGTTGGCGGCGAAAACGATTATTCGCGATTCGGGATATGTTGAACGCGCCCGGCGTTACGTGTTTGCCGAAAGAGAATATTTATTTAGAGCTTTGGGGAAAATAAATGGAATAAAACCGTTCAGACCGGGCGCCAATTTTATTTTCTGCGAGCTGGGCGGTAAAAAAATCAGTTCGGGAAAATTGGAGGAGGAACTGGGGAAAAAAGGAATTTTAATCAGGGACTGTTCCAATTTCAGGGGGCTGAATGATAAATATTTCAGGGTAGCTGTGAAAAAAAGAGGGGAGAACCGGAAATTGGTCACAGCGCTAAGGGAAGTTTTATGAAAGAAACTGCTTTAATTGTCATTTTGGCTTTTCTTTTGGATATTCTGCTGGGAGACCCCGTGTGGCTGCCGCATCCGGTCAGATTTATCGGGAAAATAGTAAATATGCTGGAACCGCTCATACGAAAAAATATAAAAAATCAGCGTTGGTCCGGAGTTATTTTTGCCTGCGGGATTATTATTTTTACGGGATTGAGCGCGTTTTTGATTATACGCGCGGCGTGGATGATTAATAACTATGCCGGTATAATAGTATCGGTTCTTTTAGCGTATTCGACAATTTCTGTAAAAGATTTGAAAGATGAGACGATGCCGGTATATTGCTGTCTGAAAAAGGGGGATATAAACGGCGCCAGAAAAAGCCTTTCAATGATAGTCGGTCGGGACACGCGCAACTTAAATGAAAATGAGATTGTAAAGGCGGCAGTGGAAACAATAGCGGAAAACACAAATGACGGGATAATCGCTCCGTTATTTTATTTGATTGCCGGAGGCCCCGTCGCGGCTGTGATATATAAAGTAATAAACACGCTTGATTCAATGGTGGGATATAAAAACGAAAGATATATTTATTTTGGATGGTTTTCGGCGAAACTTGATGATATTGTAAATTATATTCCCGCCAGGATTACGGGAATTTTAATAACCGCGGCCTCTTTTATTACGGCTAAAAGTTTCGGGAATTCTTTTAAAACAATGATTAAAGACGGCAGAAATCACTCATCTCCCAACAGCGGAGTTCCTGAAGCCGCGATGGCCGGAGCTCTGGGTATAAGATTAGGAGGGAATTCTTTTTATAACGGGGTTCTCTGTGTAAAACCGTATATTGGAGAAGAGAGAAAAAAAACCTGTATCAGTCAAATAAAGGAAGCGCTTACCGTCAGTTTTACGGCTTCAGTCCTGATGGTTGCCGCCGGCGCAGTTTTAAGGAGCTTGGTGTAAAATGAAAAATTCTTCGCGGTTACTGATTGAAGAACTGAGAGAGCGGCTGAAAAAAGCTGTGACAGAAAACGCCGCGGACGGTATGCTTTTTTCAGGGGGGCTTGATACGGCTATCTTAGCTTATTTGAATCCCGGACTCCCTGCCGTTAATGTGAGACTTGAAAACTACGGAGAGGATATTGATTACGCTAAAATTTTAGCTGAAAAACTGAAATTGAAATTAGTTTGCAGAAA
>VMTI01000106.1 GCA_013791675.1 bacterium
AAGAAAATAATAAACATCCCCCTGCAAACAGCCACGCAACATAAACACAACGCAAGGCGCTGCGGCTGCATTTGTTAAGAGTCAATTTATTCATGGGCTTTCCCCCGCGGTGATCGTCACCGTAATTTTTTCCTGTTTGGATGTGTACACGCTTGTGGGCATATCAAGTCTCAGCCAGAGAGTTCTTTCCTCCTGTTTTGGAACGGTTGCTCCTTTCTGACTACCGTCATAAGTGTATCTCTCGTCGCCGCTTGTTTGATTTACAGCCGTCACCGTGTCTTGAACCACAAAATAACCTGACTCCGGCCTTGCCCCGTGGAAGAGCCCGTAAAGTATAAAGCGATTATACCCGACAGTCGTATCTGTGGACTTCCACACAGAAGGAGAACTGTCAAAAAGGGTTATGGAAGAAACTCTCATAGAATAATCTTCATCCACATTTCCGGTATTCGTTACGGTGATTCCGGAAGCAGTAACAGAGGAACCGCTTAAGTTCACCTCGCCGAAATTATAGGTATTCGTTGAAACGGAAATACCGATGATGCTGACGACGCAGGCGGTAGAGCCGTTGGAAATTCCCGACCAGTTTCCGGGGGCGTTTATTCCCGTCGCCTCGTCCCTCGTCCAGATGCGGAAATAATATGTCACCCCGCCGTGAAGCCCCGAAATTGTCTTCGCGTGTTCGGAAAGAGCCGCGCAGGATGTGTCAATCAGAAACTCGTATTTATCGTATTCATCCGTCCATCCGGCAGACGCCGTTGTCCAGTCAACCGTTGAAATTGTTGAATATCTTATTTTCCACTGTCCGCCCGTGATGCTTCCATTAGTGCCGTCGTCGCCGGGAGCAATCCACGAGAGCTGAATATCGCCATCGTCAATAGCAAGCGCCGAAAGCGTCGTAATTGCCGCGGGCGCCACCCTGCAGTATGCCGTCGCGCCCACTGATATAGGCGACCAGTTTGTAATCTCGTCGCCCGTCCATATTCTGAAATAATATGTCGTCTCAAAAATCAGCCCGCTCGTTGAATACGCGGAAACGCTCTGCGCCGAAATCGCCGAGGTCGCTATTTCCACATTATAAGTCGCCTCACTTCCCCACGCCATTGCCGTATAAGTGGCATACTGAATCCTGAATTTGGAACCCGACGCGAAACGCCCTATTCTGTAATCGTCGCCCGCATTTATCCACGAAAGGTTTATCCGCCCCGCAACCGAAGTCGTTGACGCCGTGAAACTTGTCACCGCTGCCGGCGCGATAGAATCAGCGGGAGCTGTTGTCTTCGGAAAATTCATACTGGCGGATTCATTAGCGCCATCGGAATTATTTGATATTTCCGTCAGAGTGTCCCACGCCGCCCCGTTCCATCTTTGAGAATACACATAATTTGCGGTATCCAGCGTTATTAGGAAGATATCGTCTGAAGCGTCGTCGGGCGCAAGCTGAATCCATTTTATCTGGGCGTTGATTGGATTTTGCGAGCCATTTTGCGTCGCCCACACACCGTTTATGTATGTTTTGCCGGCTGGTGTTGCCCCGGCAGTGACTCCTATATCTGCCCAAACAATTAATCCTTCGCCCGATGTTTTTTCAAAACTTACAGCAACTGCTCGGGCAGTAAGACCACCGCCGGCGGTACCATCAAATTCCGTTCCATTCATCCAGACATTTGAAGTTGAAGAAAAAACCTCAGCGTTTATATCCGTGCTATTGTCAAAAGTGCCTATCATTATCTCGTTGTTCTTTGGATTCGCCGCCGCCTTAATCCAGCGTGCGTCTCCCACAGCGGAATGATTGTGCGAAGTTTCTGCGGCGGCCGACCACGACGAACCGTCCCATGTTTTATATTTCGGTTTGGTTGTCGCAGTATCTACCCACACAACAAAAGCCACGCCCGCCGACTGAGCGTAAGCGATGTCAAAGGGCTGCGCTGCATTGGCGGTGGCTCTCCCTGTTAAAAGATTCTGACTGTTTCCAAAAGCCGAACCGTTCCAAACAGCGGCATATATGTTGCCGGAGTCATCCGAATAAACAAGTGTTATTTCATCAGAACCGGGTTTGGCCTCAAGACGCATCCACTGGATTCCGCCAACCTTATCGCCGACGGCGTCCGGGCCGTTCACCGCAGATATGCTTGTGCCGTCCCAGGTTACAAAATATATTCCATCGGAGTCGCCGTGATCCCTGTAAACAATCAGCGCCTCACCCGATGTCTGTTCATAAGCGGCGTCAAAAACTCTTTTTGTTGTAATACCCACATCTAATTCAATAACCCCTTTCGTTCCCCATCCGCCGGAAGGTGTATAAGTTGAAACATATAACCTGAACACTGTGCCCGTTTTTTCAACCGTCACCATCAACGCTTCATCGCCCGCAGGATTCATCCTTACCACCTTCGGCGGCGTCACAATACCTCCGACGTCAACGGCGCTCAATTCTCCCGCCCACGCCGAACCGTCCCAATAACGGTATTTTGGAATCTGCTGGGGGGCGGGACTCGTCGCCGAGGAATAATACACCAGCATGCCTTCCACCGTCGCAGGCGGAGGCGTTATATACGCCCAGGCCGTCGCGGCGTTTGAAATCGCCGACCAGTTCGGCTGCTCGTCAGCCGTCCATATCCTGAAATAATAGGTCACGCCTTCAAGCAAACCCGCTATCGTTTTTGTGTAAGTCTGTGATAAGTAAATATTTGCGCAGGAGGAGCTGACGTAATTGGAAATATAATTCCAGCCGCCTTTGTCGGCGGCGTCAGTCCGTGAAGAATATTTAATCCTGAATTCTCCCAAGCTTATCGTGCCCGTCGTACCGTCGTCCCCCGGGGATGTCCATGTCAAATTTATCGCGCCGGCGCTTGACCCCGTCAGCGCTGAAAGCGAAGTGATTGCCGCAGGCGCGCTTGACGTCGGAAGCGACCAGCTCAATGAATTGATATTCGCCGCGGTGCCCGGCCAGACCGACCAGTTATCACTATTATCTTTTGTCCTTACCGCAAAAAAGTATGTCGTGCCTTCCAAAAAGCCCGTCAGGATTTTCAATGTCTCAGCGCCCGGCGTCGCCGCCGGTGTAAAAGTTCCCCATGTTGACACCCAGCTCGCGTAAAAGTCCACCGGACCTATGTATTTTGTTGAGTATTTTACAAGATACTGCCCGCCGCTGTTATCGCCGCTCGCACCGTCATCGCCCGGCGCCGTCCACTTGAGTTTTATCCGCCCGCCGAGATTGCTCCCCTCCGCCAGCGCCGTCAGGTCGGAAATAGCCGCAGGCGCCGTAATATCCGGCACAGTTATTTTAAGAGGATAGGCGGCGTCGAAACACTGATAGTTAAGCGACGCATTATTCTCGACTTCCGTTATCGTTCCCCACGTGGAACCGTCCCACTTCTGGACGTTCACCGCACTGTGAGTGTCCGAATGAACAAGCATTACCGCGTCCGAATCATCGTCGGGCGCCAGACGCACCCACCTTACATAGGCGCCGTCGGGAATAGGCGTCGCCAAAGCCTGCGTATTCCAGGAACCTGCTGTAAATGTTCTGTATGCGGCGGTGCATGTATTGACTGTATAAACGGCTATTCCGTCTCCCGAAGAACTCTCCCATGCGAGGTCGTAATACTGCCCATCGTCGTCCGGCAGATTGACGTTCAGTTCAACAGCGCTTCCCCATGATGTTCCGTTCCACACAGCGGCATCCAAATCCAGCGTTGAACTTTCAACCGTTCCCAGTAAAATATTTTTTGAACCCGGACATGCGGCAAGCCTTATCCAGTAGCCGTTTGAAACAGAAATAGCAAGCGCCCCCATACCAACAGCTGTCTGCGCGGCCCATGAACTTCCGTCCCATATTCTATAATAATTATCCGCGCCGGCCCCCGCCCATACAACCATCCCTCTGCCCGTTATCTGCTCCCATGCGATATCAAAACATCTCGCGAGCGTTCCCTCTGTCTCCCATTCTGCGACAATTCCTGAGCCGCTAACCGGCGTTGTATCATCAAGAACTTGAAATGAAATATCCAAGACGGAGTCCTGGATTCCAAGAAGCATCAAATCCGAACTCGGTTTCGCTTCAAGACGAATCCAGTTTGGAGTTCCTGAACCTCGTGTAGAAAGATTCAATGTGTATTCGGACGAATAAGAAGACCCGTCCCATTTCATCATCTGGACAGCGTTGCCCAGTGCAATATTATAAACAATAACAGCATCGCCTGTCTGCTGTTTATAGGCAATGTCAAAACGTCTTTTATCCGTATAACTTCCATAAGTCGAAAGCTCTTTTATGTTTCCCCAAGTTTTCGTCGTATTGTTGTAAATCTGAACATTCAGATGGCCTACGGCGTCCTGAACGCCCAAAATCCACTCATCTCTCGACGGCGCTTTTTTCAGAACATGCCAGCCCGATGCGGACGATGTAACACCTTTCGCCGAATATTCCCCCGACCACGCCGTCCCAGCCCAGTTTCTGAATGAAGGAAACTGCTGATTGGCGGAAACCGTAGATGATGAATAATAAACCATCTGCGCTTCCGCCGACGGGAGGGGATTAACATAAGCATAGGCGGTTGTTTTGTTTGAAAGAGCCGACCAGTTCGGTATCTCGTCCGCCGTCTCGATATAAAAATAATATGTGACTCCTTCCGTAAGGCCGGTCATTGTTTTTGAATAAATCTCACCCGCCGAAACGTTCGCCGCGATATAATGAGAGTTTGTCATATCTCCCCATCCGTCGGTTGACTTTGAAGAATATTTTATTAGGAACTGTCCTCCCGATATGCTGTCTGAAAGACCGTTGTCTCCCGGAGAAGTCCACGTTAAATCTATATCCCCGGGCGAACTTCCCGTTACGGCGTCAATATCGGTGACCGCCGCCGGCGGAATCGAATCCACTTTGACAGCCCAGACGCTCGGCGACGACGAAAGCGCCCCGCAGGCGTCTCTGGAATAAACCCGCCAATAATACGTGAGGTCGTTTTTCAAATCATTCGGTATCGTCCACGAGGGGCTTGGCGTTGAGGCAATATTTACGCGGTAACCGTATTCGCCCGCCTGGCTGAGGTCACTCCCGAGGTCTGTGTGCGTCGCGAATTCAATCATATATGATGTCACATAATCCCCCGAATCGCTGTCAGAACCCGGTGTCCACGAAAGCGGCGGCTTTGTGTCTGTTGAATATTTCCCGTTGTCCGCGGGAGACGGGGCTGAAGCTTCAACGTCCGGCGCGTTGTTTGAAACCGTACCGTCGGCGGCGATCCTCACTTCCGCCCAGAAATCAATATCCGTATCCGAAATTTCCTCATCCCACGAGCCCATGCTGCCGTTGTTGTCGTTATAAATACTGCTTACCGTCGACAACCTCGCGATGCTCATTGAATCCAGAGCATCGCAGGTCGCAAAGCCAATGGTTGTGTTAACGCTATTTGCCCAGCCGGCGAAATTATCATACAGGGAAACAGTAAATCTTGCTGTTTTGTTCCCGCCGAGACCTAAATCGCTCCTGGCAATTTTGAATTCAGCCGCATCGTTTGTGACGCTGAAATTACACGCGCCACCCCCGTAAGTCGCCGGAGCGTGCCAATTTCCGGCGAATGTCCCCGTCGCTTTTTCAATCTGGACAAGATAAGTGGCGTCCGTGTAATGAACGATAATGTTCTGCTCCGGAAAATGATTTTTATCGTCATAGCGGCCGTATTCGTCTCCCATTGAAACAGTCGCCTCGTCCGCAACCCAGTTCATTCCCGAGGACGTTGTATTTGTGTCTATTCCCACCGCGACATACGGATACTGCGTGTCTGTCATATCCGCGAACTTCACAAGAAAATAAATCGCGTTTGAATCCGCGCAAACTCGTACCTCCCTTAAATCCACGTCGGAATCATGATCGCCGTCCTGTCTCTCTTCCAACGACTTGTCGCGCCAAATCCATTCAACACCGCTGATTTGAGAAGTGTTGTCTATTGTCGTGGGACTTCCCGTCCAGTCAGAAGCATCGCCGTCAATTCCCCGCAGCTCCGTGATGAATTTGTAATAGCCGACCGTATCCGCGGCGCCGCACCAGTTCGAAATATTTTCGGCATTGTCCTGCGCTCTGACTCTCCAATAATAAGTTGCATTGTTGCTCAACTGCGTTCCCTGAGTCCATGAAAGCCCCGACTGCCATGCGGATGTCTCATCGGAAGTTCCGTTGAAAGTCGTTGCCGTTGAAATACAGAACTGATACTGATAGACGCCGCTCAAAGAATCCGCCGCCGTCCGCGCCGTTAATGACGTTTTCACCGAAATACACACATCATTGTTCGCAGGGGCGGAACAACCAACGTTCGTGGAAGCCGTGACATCAATTCTCAAATGATAACCGTTTGCCGTGTTTGAGGAGGCGTAAGCGCTTGAGAGACCTCCGTCGTCGGTCGCCATCACCCTCCAGTACCACGTCCCTTCAGGAATCAGCGCAACAGCTCTCGTCGTCAGGAAATTCGTCGTTCCCTCGGCGAGAGTCGCCGTCGCTGGAGCGGTCGAATTTATGTAGCAGAACGAAAAATTGCTGTATGTCGAAAACTGGATATTATACTGCAGCAATTCGCTCGAGTCGGGGTCAGTGACCGTGAAACTCGCTCTGATTACCTGCTGATTTGTCCAGCTCTCCCATGTGAGAGGTGTCCAGTTCTCTAAATACTGCCCGAATTTTGTCGGAGCATTCGGCGGGTCATTAATTGTTATGAATTTCCAGTACCCTGCTGTATCCGCATCTCCGCACCATGCAGAAACATTTCCTACATTATCTTTTGCGCGAACCCGCCAGTAATAGGTCGTGTCCTGCAAGAGTCCACCGGGGGCGTATGTCAGCCCCGCCTGCCAGCCGGAGGTTTTGTCTCCCGTTCCGTTAAATGCCGAAGTCGTGGAAACCTCTAATTCATATTGATAAACACCGCTTAATTTATCGACCGCAATAAGAGCGACGAGTGTGGTTGATGTCTCTAAATCAAAAGAATTATTCGCAGGCTTTGAACAGCCCACATTGTTCGGCGTTGAAACATCAACCCTGAAATGATAATCGTTTGCCGTATCCGATGAGGCGTATGCTCCTGTCGCTCCGTCGTCATCGGTCGCCTTAACCCTCCAGTACCACGTCCCTTCAGGAATCAGCGCAACAGCTCTCGTCGTCAGAAAGTTCGTTGTTCCTTCATCCAGCACCGCCGTCGCGGGAGCGGTTGAATTAATATAGCAGAAAGAATAATCACTGTGGCTTGATATCTGTATGTTAAACTGAAGCTTATCGTCAGTATCAGGGTCGGTCAAAGTAAAACTCGCCCTCATCACCTGATAATTCGTCCACGCTCCCCAGTTAATTGCCGTCCATGCCTCCGAATACTGACCGAATTTCGTCGGAGCGTCCGGCGCGTTATTTGCTCCCGCCACGACCGTCACCGTATCGTAATAAACAGCATTCACAAGAGTGCGGACAGTAATCATATCTCCTGCCGGCGCCCATAAAGCGTCCATTGCGCTGGTGGAAGGCGAAGTAAGCGTAAGTTTTATCAGGCCTTGATAATCATTTGAGTTAATTCCGTTTTCCCTCGCCGTCACAAAAATTCCCGTCTGGTCGCTGGTAGAAGTAGCCTTGCATATAACCGTCTGCTGATAAGACCCGTTATCCTGAGTGCCGTCCATATTTATTTTGAAATAAAGGGTCGTACCTTCAGTGACTTCTGTCGTGTTGGTCGCGAAATCGCTCGTTGTTGTAACCACTCCCAGAATTTTCGCCGCCGTAGGGCTGTCACCCCCGTTGTTATCAACTCCTTCGGAAGCACACGGGGCAACGTCATCATCGAAAGCCGAAATCGGCGACGGATGTTTATAAGTTTCCGACGAATTATCAATTCTTTCAATTGACTGGTTTGTTGAAGCAGTTCCTCCGTCAAAAAAAGTACCGTCAACCCATATATTAGCCGTTACCGCGCAGGAATCTACATCAACAGCCGCCAGTGTCCCGTCATAGTCCCACACAAAAAAATCAACAATTGTTTTTGCCGTTATTGTGTAACTTGAATCATAAAGTTCGCAGGTGCCCGCGCCGGTGCCAAACCAATCCTCATTACTCCCCTTGTAAACTTCTTTTATCCCCCAGTAATTCGTTCTGTCTGTGCCTGCCTTAGGATGAACAAGGAGCCATGTTCCCGAAGAAATTGACACGTTTGGAAGTTTCATGTCATACACCGTGGTCATCGCTTCATCCCATGCCCGCATTTTCCAATTGTTAAGACTTATAGAATAATTCGCCGCGTTATACAGTTCAACCCAGTCGTCTATATCAGTCGTTAAATTATCATTATAAAAAACTTCGGAAATAACCACCGAATTTCTGCCGGGAAGATCTCTCGCGGGATTCCGCTTGTTTAAAAGCTCACCCGCGCTGTTTGTCACCTGAACAACATATGGCGTAAGGTCCGAACCGCTTGTTCCTGACGGAAGAAACTGATTTGACAGCGAACCGTCATTGGCAATAACCACAAGCAGAGCGATTTTTGCGTTGGCCGGCGCGGTCGTCCACACTTTGGTCGAACAAAGCACAACTTCAAAATCCCCCGTGTTCGCTCCGTCATTACTTATGGAGTACGGGGTATACCAGCCGAAATTGCCAAATGATGTTCCCGAAAATTTTGTATTCTCCCCTGAGCCGACCCAGCCCCTCACCCCTTCCACATTATCACCTGTATCCGCCGACCAGCCGATACAGAAATCAGGCTTAAAATCAGCATCTGTCCAGGCAACACCGCAATAAGAAGCAGTATTATCTATTGAACCGCTATTGTCCACCAGTTCGCTGAGACTTGCCGCGCCTGTTGAATTTGCCGCCTGATAATCCATATCAAAATAAACCAGGATTTCATCTGTGGATTTAAGCCCCGCATGAAGCCCTATATAAATTTTTCCGCTGTCCCATGTCACATAAAGATTTGTTGACGCGCTGACTCCCCAATCGGTGGTAACCGTCTGTGTCGCTACGCACTCGTCAAAAGTATCCCAGCCGCTGTTGGTCAAATTAGTATCAATGCTCGTCAAAGTGTTATATGTTCTCGCAAGCCCTTTCGCAGGCATAAGCGCAAGAAAAATAAATGTTATCAGCGCGCCTGTAACCAGATGCTTCAGCGACCTGAAAAGATATCTGAAGCCGAGAGCAAAATGGACGAGCCCCGCTCTGAAGTCGGCGGACGCCGCCTCAAACTGCCTCGTTCTGCTTTCGGTTAATTTATTCATTTTTTCCCTTGACCCGTGAAATATACGGGTCTTGTAACTACTACTTGACACAACATTTCATTATTCACTACAATACCCGCGTAGGAGGGTTTTATGGCATATGCAAACACATTAAAGGTTTTTGAAGTACGGAGTTTACACTGAGCGAAGCGAATGTG
>VMTI01000288.1 GCA_013791675.1 bacterium
ATTATTCATATGATAAATTTACGTTTGTTTACCATTCCTAATATGGAAAAATTACAATATTGTATTTGTTTTGGCAAGAGGAAAAAGAATGGGCTGAAATTTTGAACGCGGAGAAAACGTTCAGCGGAGAGCCTTGAGGGCAGCAAGCTTTTTCAGGATATTGCCGCCGGAAAGATAGGAACTCGCCACGACCGAATCAGCGCCCGCGCCGCGGCAAAGCGCGGCTGTTTCAAGGTTTATTCCGCCGTCAACGCATATCCTGCATTTAAGTTTTTTCCTGTCTATTATTTTGCGGAGGCGCGAAATTTTTTCCAGAACACCGCTGTCAAATTTCTGTCCGGAAAAACCCGGTGGAACGGACATAAGAAAAGCCGTTTCTATATAAGGCAGCCACTTCTCTATTCTCGCGGCCGGCGTCGCGGGATTTAAGGCAATGCCTTTTTTGACGCCCTTCATTTCTTTAAGCAACGCTTGCGGCTCGCGTAAAGCTTCAATATGAAAAATTATTCTGCCGCATGATTTTTTGTACCACTTCCACTGCTCGGCGGGATTGACGACCATAAGGTGCGCCTCAAAAAGCAGTGCTGTTATTTTTCTGAGCGAATCAATCAGAGGCGGCCCGAAGGTAAGGTTGGGAACAAAACTTCCGTCCATTATATCCATGTGAATAAAATCCGGGCCCCTGCCGTATTTTTTAAGCTCGTCGCCCAATCTGCTGAAATCGTTTGAGAGAATAGAAAGTCCGGTTTCCATCAGATATCCTTTCTTGCCACAGGTGTACCGTCAAGATGAAAAATGGCGTAAGCTTCGCCTATCACCTCAACCTCAAGTGAGATTTTTTTGCCCGGCTGTTCCGCCTTTTCGTAAACGGTTCTGCGGCTGACGGCGTCTTTGACGATTATTTTCACGTCCCTTTCTTTTATATCCTGCGGCACTTCCCAGTAGATATACACCGTTCTCTGCACATTTTCCTCGCGGGAAAGCTGAGATATAAAAAACTTAATAAAGGAATCTTTTGAGAGCATATCCCCCGGAGCCGGCTCCTGCTTTATAATTGTCCCCGGCGCGATGTTGTTGTTTATCATCTCTTCCGTTTCGGCGATCTCAAAACCCATTTCGTTCAGAGACAATGACGCCTCAGACGATGATTTGCCGACATAATAGGGCATAACGAGAAAACCCATTAAAGACGCGGGGCCTTTGCTCTTAGCTATATCTATCATAGTCGCGGGTTTCACTATTCCGCCGGGAAGCGGTTCCTGCATTATAATGCGGTCTATCTTCACCTCATCGCTGTAAAGTCCGGTGACATTTCCTACGGCGAGGCCGGCGCGCGTTAAAAGAATTTCGGCCTCCGGCAGTGTTCTTCCGCAAATATCCGGCACATATATAAGATTGCCGCCTTCCGAAAGCGTCAAACGCACTTTTCGGCCTGTCCTGACGACGGCGCCAGCTACGGGATTCTGCCTGACGACGGAACCCGCGGGAATAGTTTCATCACTTGATGATTCCTTTTCCTTGTCGGCGAGCAGTCCCTTCTTCTGAAGCGCGTCCATGGCCGCGGCGATATTCATTCCCGTGACGTCAGGCGTCACTACGGCGCGGCGCGTCTTTGTGATAATGCGCATAGCCATATCAAATCCGACGGCAATCAGCGCCCCGAAAAAGACGGCGTAAACGGCATAGCGCGCGTAAATCTTAATTTTTTCTTTGTCTATCATTTATCCGCGATTCTACAAAAATTAGCGATAATTTTAAAACCCTCTGTCGTCAAAATTGATTCCGGATGAAACTGAACGCCGTAAATATCGCTGCCTTTTACTTTGATTCCCATTATTTCGCCATCGTCGCTTCTCGCCGTTATTTCCAAAGAGTTATTGGTGCCAGGCCGGCTCCGCCGGGACTTTCGTGCCTTATTGAGGCGCGGAGCTTCTTCTATAACAAGAGAATGATACCTTGTCGCAGTAAAAGGATTATCCACGCCCGAAAATATGCCTTTTCCGTTATGCTTGATCTGCGATGTTTTGCCGTGCACTATTTTTTTTGCGCGGACAACCTTCGCGCCGAATACGCATCCTATCGCCTGATGTCCCAAACACACCCCGAGGATAGGCGTTTTTCCAGAAAAAGCTTTGATAATTTCCATGGACCGCCCCGCATTCTCCGGTCTGCCGGGCCCGGGAGAAATAACTATACCGTCTGGACGATACCGGACGGCTTCATCAACGCTGATACAATCGTTGCGGACAACCTTTATGTCCTTCGTTATCTTTCCGAAATACTGCACGATGTTGTAAACAAACGAATCGTAATTATCTATAAAAAGTATTCTCAAAATTCCTCCGCTATTTCCACGGCGCGCATCAGCGCCTTCGCTTTATTTTCTGTTTCCCTGTATTCCTCCGACGGCGAGGAATCATAAACAATTCCCGCTCCCGCCTGCACTGACATTTCTTTCCCTCTGACAAAAACCGTTCTTATGGTTATCGCGAAATCCATATCGCCGTTAAAAGAAAAATATCCTACAGCCCCCGCGTAAGGCCCGCGCGGCGAGCCTTCAAGTTCGCTTATTATCTGCATGGCCCGCACCTTCGGGGCGCCGCTGACGGTGCCCGCCGGAAAAGCCGCCTTAAACAGCGAAAAACTGTCATGGTCGTTGCTGATAATCCCCTCTACCTCGCTGGTCATGTGCATAACATGCGAAAATTTTTCAACCGTCATAAGCTCTTTGACGAAAACGCTGTCAAAGCTGCACACTCTTCCGAGGTCGTTTCTGGCCAGGTCCACAAGCATTATGTGCTCCGCGCACTCCTTTTCGGACGACGTGAGTTCCCCTGCGAATTTTTTATCCTCCGCGCTGTTGCCGCCTCTGGGACGGGTGCCGGCTATGGGGCGCAAAACAGCCCTTGAAGAATCTTTTCTCACCAGAATTTCCGGCGACGAACCTATAATCTGAAAATCACCGAACTTGAGATAATACATATACGGCGAGGGATTCACCATTCGCAGAGCTCTATAAACGCGGAAAGGTTCAACACCCAGGCGGGCCTTCCATCTGCGGGAGAGCACCGTCTGTATGCAGTCGCCGCGGGAAATATATTTTTTAGCTTTTCTGACCATGCCTTCAAAATGTTTCTGCGTCACTTCGCTTTTGAAAACGGTTTTTATTGAGGTTTTTATTGGGGACAGGCCGGCTCCGCCGGGACTTTCGTGACTTATTGCGGCGCGGAGCTTCTTTAGAGTTTCTTTGACTTTTGACTCGGCAGCGCTGTACATTTTACGGGCGTTGGAATCGCTTCCGTAGCTCCAGCATATTATCCGCATCGTTTTTTTAAGATGATCTATGACTATAACTATTTCCGGAAGCATAAAGCGGAAATACTCTTCCCGCGCGGAGGCCGCGGGAGCTTTAATGTCCTCCCAAACTCCGGCTATGTCGTAGGAAAAATATCCCACCGCACCGCCCGTAAAAGGCGCATCGCCGGATAATTTCGGGAATTTATATTTCCCGATGAATTTTTTGAGCTCACCGAAAGAATCTTCGGTTTTTTTTCTTCTGCCATTGACCTCAAAATAATTTCTGCCTCCGGAAATAACAAAAGCCGCCGCCGGAGAAACAAAAGAATACCTGCCCCACCTTATTCCACCCTCGGCGCTTTCAAGAAGAAAGGCGTTCTCACCCGTTGATAAACGCGCGAAAACAGAAACCGGAGTTTCCATGTCACAGCATACATCAGTATAAAGGCATCCCAGCGACGCGCTTTTCAGCGCTTTTTTAAAATCGGCAAAAGAGGGATATAGTTTATTCAGCATCTTTGTTTATTCTTCCAACGATATTTTTAACCGGCACAAAATATATCGGCTTTCCCGAAGCGTCTTTCCAGTCACGAGAATCTTCCGACCAGTCCCTGTTGTCGCCCATCGCGAACACGCAGTCATCCGGAATCTTTATCTCCGGAATATTGTCCCCCTGAAGAATTTCCTTTTCTCTTTTATAAACAGCGTAGGGCTCTTCTACCATCTCTTTCCAGTTCAGATAAATCTTTTTGTCGCGTATTTCTATGGTGTCGCCTCCGACGGCTATCACGCGCTTTATAAGCCCCCTCTTGCCGTCTACAGGAGAGCGGAAAACAATTATATCTCCTCTCTCCACGGGATTGGTAACATAATACCACGCGTTTGCCCACTCTATGTCATAAACTTCAAGAGTCGGCTCCATAGAGCCGCTCTCAACTTTCACAAATCCGCCGACGTTAGTGCGAAAAAAATATGCTCCGGCCACGCCGAGAAGAATAAGAAACAGTAAGTTTTTCATGGCTATTGGGGACGGTTCCTAATGGCCGCTTTCATTTTTCTGTCGTCTCAAAAACCGCCTGACTCCTCGTCTTCCGGTTGAGTTCAAGCACTATGTCACGGTACTTCTGATAATCCGCGGGCTTCACATCCTCGTTTTTCGCGGCACTTTTTTCGGTATATATCAATTCGCTGCCCGAGAGATTAAATTTACGGCTCATCGAAAACCATTGATTGTCCTCATTTACCTCATCAGGTATAAACACCGCTTTCCATGACGGCGGCAGAATCAGCTTCGTCTCGGTAATTTCCTCCGACGTAAGCGAGGCCTTTATCGGATATTTCCGTGTTTCTTTGGACACAATGGAGGTATCAACTCCGCCCCACTGCGGCGCAAGACGTATGCCGCCCGCTTTTTTCAGGTAATCCATCCCCTCAAAAGTCATTTTAAGACGGCACGGCGCCGCCATGTTATTCACATCCGGAAGCTCGTAATTTTTGAGCGAGGCGTTGGGCGTTATATCATTGACCTTTTTTTCAAGGGCCTCTTTTATCTGAACGGGCTTGGTGTATTTGAGCCAGTATCTCTGCCCCTGGTCGTACCGGCCTTTTGTTTCCACACTCCGGGAAGCCTGAATTCTCTCGTCGTCTTCCACCTTTATCGTCATTTCCGTAGTCGCGCTGTTCGCGGCGCTTTCAAACACCGGCGTTTCCATGATCTCGTATCTGTCGTCAAAAAAGACAAGCACTTTTCTTCCCTGGTCGCCGCCGGGCAAATCCCCGAAAGTGCAAGTCTCCGACGTCGGATCCATGAATATTATTTTTCCGTCTATTTTCACGCAGGCGATGGCATGATTGAAAACAAGCTCCGGAAAATCGGGAATCATGGGAAATGTCCCCCGCGTTCCTATGAGAACAAGATAAGC
>VMTI01000014.1 GCA_013791675.1 bacterium
CCAGAAAATAGTTGGATTTTCGATGACAGTCTTTATAATCAAGAAAAAATGCTATTATCAAATGGGATTTTTGCCATTAAATCCTAAAATTTTATTTTTTCCAGGGAGTATGAATAATGCAGGTTAAGTTTAAGGAATTTCTTGGTTTTACAGGGTTTGACGACAAGGGTTGCATAAATGCCTGTGATGTTTTAGCAGGTTTTTTTAAAAAAGCAGTCCATATAAATGGAGTTACAAAAACAAAAGAAGAACTGGGGGGGGGGGCAGGATGAAAAGAATAATTAAAGTTGGTGTTTTTTTATTTCTGGTTATTGCATTAAATGAAGTTGGATTTGCGGAAGAAACCGCGAAAGAAAAAAATCTCAGAGAGAAGTCAACGGTTCAGAAGAGTCAGCCAAAACAACTTTCACAGAAGGAGTTAGAGAAGCAGATGGAAGAGGATATGATAAGAAAATATCGTCCGAAGGTAGAAGAAAATGTTAAAAAACTGGAAGATTTATTTGAAAAAAAAGAGTTATACGATGCCCGCGCAGAATTTACGATTTTGGACCTTGCTCGGGCGAGGGATGCTCGTGCGGTGCCAATTTTAGCAAAAATTTTACTTGAATATAAGTTAGATGACGAAAGAACAATAGATAGGTTGCCATCTGCCGAGGTGCGAAAGATGGCGGCGAATGCGATTGGGATGATAGGCGATAAATCAGCAATACTTGTATTGAAGGAGGCATTGGGGGATGAAGATGGAGAAGTTATTCTTTCAGCAATAAAAAGTTTAGGGGAGATTGGCGAGAAAGAAGTTGTATCTATATTGAAAGAAATTGAAATTAAAAATGATAAAAAAATCGGAATTTGGATAGGGAATGCTTTAATACAAGCAGGAGATAAAAAGGAAGGTTTTTCAAAATTAAGAGAATGGAAATCGTCGGGGCTGTTGATATATTTTATTAGAAAGGGGATTGTTAAGTATGAAGAGGTGAAAGATATTTTTCTATATGTGTTGGAAAAAGGGGAAGATGAGTACGAGAGAATAAGTTGTGCTTTTGCTCTGTCAGAATTTGGTAATTCCGTTGATAAGAATATTGCATTTAAATCAGCGGTTAATTTTTTAAGAAATAAAAATATCAAGGTATTGAATTTAGCAGTATCCACATTGAGAAATACAGGCAGAAGGGATGCTATACCATATCTCGAAAAATTATTAGAAAGGGATGATATATCCTATGTGGAAAATACGGCGCGTCGTGCTCTTGATAGACTATATGAGATATACAAAAAATGAAAAAGATATTTTTCTTTACTTTTCTTTTATTTTTAAGTCAGAAAGCAGCAATTGCATATAATAGGACACTGGCGGTGGAATATGCCAAGGACAATTGGAATACAGAAAAAGGAACTGTTTGGAACCGAGATTATGAATACTATGATAAGAACTGTGCTAATTTTGTTTCGCAGTGTAAGATAGCAGGGGGGCTTGAGATATTTAAGTTTAAGGAATTTCTTGGTTTTACGGGTTTTGACGACAAGGGTTGCATAAATAACTGCGATGTTTTAGCAGGTTTTTTTAAAAAAGCAGTCCATATAAATGGAGTTACAAAAACAAAAGAAGAACTGGGGGGGCAAAAACTGGAAGATGCGGTAACAATTACCGAAGGAGATGTAATAATTTATGGAAATAAAGGTGATCAATATCAGCATGCAGTTCTTGTTGGTTCCGGGAGTGGTTTAAACACTGGAAATTTTGGCTATTACGCTAATAGTACGGATAGAGGGGGAGAAAAGAGTTTAAATTTTCCGTTTGGCCAGTTTTCAAAGGCGGCAGTATTCCATTCTCCGACGAAGGAAGAAGCGGGATGTAATGAGAAAATTTTTGCAACCGGTTCGAGTTATTCGGGAGAAGATGTTTTTATAAGGGTAAAATATTCAGCCGAAGGCATTAACATAGAAGGCTTTATCTGGGAAAATCCCGACCCTGAGAATGATGAACAGGATATGATTATAGGCGAGCCGGAAGAAGTTCTTATTTTTCAGACGGGTTGCGCATATCTTCTTTCCGGCTATTGTATTGATGCTGATAAAAGCGCGCCATCCGAGGACAGAAGTTTTTCAAATGTCTGGACGAGCACGTCTTCTTCGCACTGGGCATACTGGGTCAGAAAAGCTGTTGAATACACCAATGATAATTATGAAAGGACTGCGGAAAATCAAATGAAATTACAGGATGCAATCTGGTGCGTTACTGATAGAAAAGGCGCATACAATGAAATTGTCAAGAGTATAGGTTATGAATTAAAAAATCCGAGTAAAAATGTGCTGATTGCGGAGGATAAAATTCCTCCGTCGGCAATTACAGATTTACACATACGAACTATAAGTGGAATGCCCTTTCTTTACTGGATAGCGCAGGGAGATGACGGGAATTCAGGCACGGCATCATATTACGATGTGAGGTATGCGAGTTATTCGTTTGGGGCAGAGGCATTTAATATTCTTCCGCAACTTATGATGCCTTATATATATCTATATCCGGCTGAACCAGGTAATGAAAATTATTGCATAGTCGCGCCCGAAGAAGATGCTGATATTTTTTATTTTGCCGTAAAAACAATTGATGAGTATGGTAATTATTCAGAAATGTCAAATGTCGCCAGTTATAAAACCAGTGGAACAGATTCATATCAAGGTCAAATAAAAGCGTACTGCTGGCCGAATCCTGCAAGAAGGAAAAATCCAAAAATAAAGATTGAATGTTCTTTAATAGATGAAATTGTGTTGAAATTTTATACAATGACAGGTGGGAAAATTTCATCAGCGAAAATAACTTCGCCGAAAGAGGTTGTTAATGCTGAAAAAGGAATTTATGCATATGAATATGAGTGGGATGTTAAAAAATTTGCTTCGGGTGTTTATTTTTGTGTGGTAAAAATTTACGGGGGAAAATCAATCGCTAAAAAAATTATTAAGATAGCGGCGATAAAATGAATATGGAAAGAGAAGAAATAATAAAAAAAGTCAGAGACGCGGGCGTCGTCGGATGCGGCGGCGCGGGCTTCCCGACGCATGTTAAAATGGCCGCCTCGGCGGAATTTGTCATAGCCAATGGAGCAGAATGCGAGCCCATTCTTAAAGGCGACCAGTATTTAATGGCGGAGAAAGCCTCTGAGATAATCGCCGGAGTGAAATATGTTATGACTTCATCGTCAGCTTCCCGGGGGTATGTGGGCATAAAAACAAAATACCGCCGTCAGGGAGAAGCTTTAAGAAAAGCCGCCGGGCCCGCAATTGAGATTTTTGAAATGGGCAATTTCTATCCTGCCGGCGACGAGCATGTTATGGTGCATGAGGTCACCGGCCGCATTGTGCCGGAAGCCGGTATTCCCATTGATGTCGGCGTAATAGTGGATAATGTGGGGACTCTGATAAATGTGAGCCAGGCCGTTGAGAAAGGAATCCCCGTGACGCGCAAATATGTCACTGTGACGGGTGATGTGGAAAATCCCATTATTGTCCGCTGCGCCATAGGGACCCGCGCGGGGGATATCGCCGCTCTTGCCAATCCCCGGAAGGCAAATTACATGCTGATAAACGGCGGCCCTATGATGGGCGATATTATTGATGAAAATTTTTGTATCACAAAAACTACGGGAGCTTTGATAGTAATGCCTTTTGATCATGCTCTGGCGTCGAGGAAAGAAAGATCCGGCAGAACCTCTCAGCGCAGGGCGAAATCCATATGCGACCAGTGCATGGACTGCACCATCGTTTGTCCGCGGAATCTTATCGGCCATAGAATATACCCGCATAAGATAATGAGAATGAATTTTTTTGACGCGGAAGAGCTTAACGAAATCACTTCGGGGAGTTTTCTCTGCTCGCAGTGCGGTCTCTGTGAAGCGGCATGTCCGCAGGATCTTTCACCACGGTCAGTTTTCAAATCCGTGAAAGAAAATCTTATCAAAAAAGGCCACAGAAATATTCTTACTTCTTCAGATGTTACGCCTCACGGGATGTGGGAATTGAGGAAATTTTCCGCGCACCGTCTCGTTGAGCGGTTAGGCCTCGCGAAACTGGACAGGGAAGCCGTTTTTTATCCCAAAGAAATTGTTCCGGATAAAGTGAAGATAGCGCTTCATCAGAATGTCGGAGCGGCATCCGTGCCCCTTGCGCGGCCCGGCGATGAGGTGAAAGAGGGAACGCTTATAGCGAAAATTCCGGAGAAGTCCCTTGGCGCGAATCTGCATTCAAGCATAAACGGGACAGTGGTGAAAATAGATGAAAACTATATTTATATCGGGTAGTTTTATGGGGGGCAAATGGAAGCAGCGATAGGTTTGATTGAACTTTGTTCGGTGGCAAGCGGTTTTGAGACGGCAGACGCCATGCTCAAAATGTCCGGCGTTGAGCTTGTGGAGGCTCATCCCGTCTGCCCCGGAAAATTTATAATACTTGTGACGGGTTCGCTTTCTAATGTTGAATCCGCCATGGATAAAGGCATAGACATCGCGGGGGCATTTCTGGTGGACACGCTTACAATTCCGAATATCCATGGAGATGTTATAAGAGCTGTCATGGGCGTAAGCGATGTTGACGAAATAGATGCGCTGGGTTCGGTTGAAACAACAACCGTGGCCGCGTGCGTCGTCGCAGCGGACGCGGCGAGAAAACGCGCGGATGTGAAACTTGTCGAGGTGCGGCTCGCTATGGGCATAGGCGGCAAAAGTTTTTTTACGCTCACGGGCGAAGTCGGCGCGGTTCAAACCGCCGTTAACGCCGCCTGCAAAGCTGCGTCGGGAGAGGGGATTATAATTTATAAAATGGTTATTCCTCACGTTCATCCCGACCTGAAAAAGGCGATTCTCTAAAATTATGAAAATAAAAATGGAGGGAAGATAAATATGAATATAGCCATAGGTTCCGATCACGGGGGTTTTGTTTTAAAAGAATATCTTAAGGTGGCGCTTCAGAAAAAAGGCCACACTGTTTCTGATTTTGGATGTTATTCGCTTGATAGCGTTGATTATCCCGACATAGCTTTTCTTGTGGGGGAAGCGATGAAAGATAAAAAATACGACAAGGCTATTCTCATTGATGGTACCGGCGGCGGTATGGTACTGGCCGCAAACAAGATAAAGGGAATAAGAGCGGTGTGCGCGTATAATGAGATGACGGGAGCTTTCGCATCGGAGCATGATAACGCGAATATCCTTTGTCTGGGCGGGAAGATGATAGGGGATCTCCTTGCCGAGAAAATAGCGGATGCTTATATAAACACGCCTTTCGGCGGTGCGCGTCATCAAAGACGGCTGGATAAGATAACCGAGATTGAGAGTAAATATTTTAAATGAAAATTGCCGTAGCTTCGGATCACGCGGGTTTTAAAGCTAAGGAAGAGATAAAAAAATATCTTGTCTCTTCCGGATATGAGGTCAGGGATTTCGGGGCATTCAGCGAAGATTCCTGCGATTACCCCGATTTCGCGTATCCCGCGGCGGAAGCGGTATCGAAAAAAGAATTTGACAGAGGAATTTTCGTCTGCGGTTCTGGAAACGGAATGAATATATGCGCGAACAAGGTAAAGGGCGTAAGATCCGCCCTCGTGTATGATAAGGAAGTCGCGAAATTCGCTTACAGCGATACGCTCTGCCGTATAATATGTTTTGGCGCGAGATTTATGAAACTTGATTTTATGAAAGAATGCATAGACATATGGCTTGAGGCGGCGGAGCCTACCCCCCGTCATCAAAAGCGTATAAGCAAAATAGAGGAGAAGGAATTATGAATCCCGCGAAAGTTATAGGGCGCGTTGTCGCTACGGCAAAATGGGAAACGCTGAAAGGAATCAAACTTCTGCTTCTTCAGCCTACCGACTGGGAGGGGAATCCTTCCGGTGACCCCATTGTCGCCGCCGACGGTGTAGGAGCCGGGTCCGGCGAATTCGTTTTTTATGTTAAATCCAGAGAGGCCTGTTTTTCGTGGCTTACAGGCGGAAAACAGGTTCTTTCGGAAATGCCGCCGCTTGACGCGACAGTCATGGGAATTATAGACGGCGTGGATATGATAAAGGCAAAAAATGAAAATCTGTAAAGTGGTGGGGAGAGTATGGGCGACAAGAAAGCAGGCGTGTCTTGTGGGCTTTAAGCTTTTGCTCGTCGCTCCCTTTGACACGGAACAGGGGAAGACAAAAGGTGAAACCGTTATGGCCGTGGATATTGTTGGCGCGGGCGTGGGCAACATTGTTCTGGTGTCTGACGAAGGGAATTCCGCGCGGGGAATGATAGGAAATTCAATCGCGGGGATAAGAACGGTTGTCTGCGGTATAGTGGATGAAACGATGGTTGACGGAAAACATAATAAATTTCATTAAGAAGGAGAAAATTATGGATAGAAAAGAAATTGAAAAAATTGTGCGGGAAATTTTAGCCGAGCAGCAGGGGATCCGTCCGATTTCTTCCGCTATGGGTTCATTTAAGAGTGATTATCCGGTTACTTCAGGAACATCAGGCAAGCCGGTTTCGAACGGAGTGAAAGTGACATTCGGAACAGCCGGTAAAATTTTTTCTAATGACAGTTTTTTCGCGGGAAAGCAAAAAACGAATTCGTCAGAGTTCAAATGCCCTCTGCTTGAAGGTACTGTGAGCGAATGTATAGGCTGCGCGCAGTGCGTGGTCAAAAGGCCCGAAGATGTCAAGGCGATATTGGCTGCCGGCGCCTGCAGAATATCCGCTCTGCATCCCGAAAGCGGTTCTTATGATGCGGCAGTAGCGGCAATGATAGATCACACGATGCTGAAGGCAAATGTCACACAGGAACAGATCGGCAAATTATGCGATGAGGCGAGAAAGTATCATTTCGCGACAGTTTGTGTTAATCCCGGATATGTGTCTCTGGCCAAGGAGCTTCTCAAAGGCTCCGGCGTGGGCGTTACAACGGTTATAGGTTTTCCTCTGGGAGCTACGACGTCAGTAACGAAAGCCATAGAGGCGCGCGACGCCGTCGCCGCTGGAGCCGATGAAATAGACATGGTTATAAATGTAGGCGCGCTCAAAAGCGGCAATTTTCAGCTTGCGCATGACGATATAAAAGCCGTCAGGGAAGTGACAAGAGGCCATGTTTTGAAAGTCATCATTGAAACAGCTCTTCTGACAAAGGATGAAAAAATAAAAGCCTGCGAACTTGCTAAGGAAGCGGGGGCTGATTTCGTGAAGACATCTACCGGATTTTCAACAGGCGGCGCGACGGTGGAAGATATAAAACTGATGCGTTCTGTTGTGGGCCCGTCTATGGGCGTAAAGGCATCAGGCGGTGTTAATAGCAGAAGCGATGCAGAAGCGATGAAAGCAGCCGGCGCCACCCGCATCGGGGCTTCGGCTTCCGTGGCAATTGTCACCGGGCAGAAAACAGAGTCAAAGGGATATTGAAATAAGAGCGGTTTTGGTAAAGAAGGCCGCATAGGCCTTGGAAAATAAGGAGGAGAATTAAAATGGCACAAATGGCATTGGGAATGATTGAAACGAAGGGTCTCGTGGGAATGATAGAGGCGTCCGACGCTATGGTGAAAGCGGCGAAGGTCGAACTTTCAGGCTATGAGAAAATCGGCGGCGGTTTTGTCACCGCATTTGTCAGAGGCGAAGTGGGAGCGGTGCGCGCGGCTGTTGAAGCCGGTTCGGCGGCTGCCCAGAGGGTCGGCGAGCTTATCTCCGTCCATGTTATACCCAGGCCCGACGATCAGCTTGAAGTAATACTGCCTAAATAAAATACGCGCATATAAATCCTTCGATGACGTGCCGGATGAATTCGCGGCGCGTCTCCTTGCGGGGGTGCGAAGCATCGTGCGCGAAATGTAATTTAGAGTATGGACAAAGAGCGGCTGGAGAATTTAGTATTTGATGAGCTTCTTGCAATAAGTCCCAAGCAGAAAAATATAAAGAGGGGCTTTTTTGCCGGGAACTATCTGCGTAATATGGCATATCAGAGGCCGTTTTCCCGCGCGCTTGTAACGGAGGCGGATGTCAGGGAATTTTTAAAAACAGGGGCAAGAGTAATGGCGATGAAGAAAGGCTCTATAATAACGCCTCTCGCTGTAGAGATGATAGACGCTAACTTCATAAAGGTGGAATATGAACGGGCTTAACGATAAAATAAAGGAAATTGCCGATAAAGAAAAAACTCTTTTGGAGAAAAAAGAAGCGTTGAAAAAGAAAACTGAAAAGCTTCTTAAAGCGGCCGTTGCGGAAGGAGAACAAATGATGGCCGCAGCCGAATCACGTTCGGCTGAAGATAAAGAAAAAATATTAAGCGAAAGAAAAAAACAGGCGGATGCGGAAGTCAGAGAGCTTATTCTTAATTCCGAAATAGAGTCAAAAAAAGCCGCGGTTATTTTCAGAAACAAAAGCAAAGAGATTGTCATGACGCTGTTTAAGGAATTGGACGGGTATTTAAAAAATTGATAGCTCCGCTAAGAAAAATCTATTTTGCCGGTTCTTCCGGACGTTTTAATTCCGTTTTCGCTTTTCTTCAGAAAAAAGGAATAGTGGAACTTTCTGATTCAAGCGCTGAAATTACTGTTCCGGGCACAGATAAAGACAGCAGTTCTTTTTACGAGATTTCAAAAACGGTAGAAGATTTAAAAGATGTAATAAAATTTCTTGCCGGAAAAGGCGCCGCTGTAGGCACAGCCCGGAAAAAAATTCCGGGATTTAACGCGGAGCAAATCCTCGCAAGATTCCCGGATTTGCAGACAGCTTTCGCGGCCAATCGCGAAGTAATCGCTACATTGTCGGAAAAAATATCCCGCCTTGAGGACGTGCTGGCGCTGCCGGTAAAGTTTGATTTGATAGGGGAACTTTCATTGACGTGGAGGCGGTTTTTCTCTCTTCCGATAAAAAAAGCCGTTAAGCTGGAGAAATTTTTCTCGGGCGTTTCGGGCGTCGCTCTTGAATGTGTTTATACTGACGCGAAAAAGAAAATTTTTGTATTGTTTTTCCCGTCGGGACAAATGCCGGACACCGGAGATTTCCAGTTGGATTCCATGTATGTTCCCCTAAATCCGGAAGCCGAATTAAAAATACTCGATGAAGCGCTTGAAAAAGCGAAAGATGAGGAAGATATTCTTTATGATGAAAAGAAAAGCATGGGGGCGTATTTCCCCCAGCTTCTGCTCATATACGATTATTATGAAAATCTGAAAATACGTGAAGCCGCTAAATTGGAAAAATTATTTGAAACCGAAAAAATGTTTGTGCTGTCGGGATGGATAAAGGATAAATCCGCGGATGCGGTGACAGAGGAACTATCTTTAAATTTCCCTGATGTTTACTGCGAATTCAGGCATCCGCTTGACGGTGAAGATGTGCCGGTTAATCTTGAAAACAGCGCTATTGCCGGGCCCTACGAATTTTTGACATCAATGTACGGAGTGCCCGCGTATGGTTCGGTGGATCCGTCCCCGAACATAGCCGTTTTTTTCGCTTTCTTTTTCGGCCTATGCCTGACAGATGCAGGGTACGGAATTATTATAGCGGCTGCGAGCGCAATCGCTCTACGTTCTAAAAAAACTCCGCGTGAGCTTAAAAAAATTCTTAAAATATTTCTGGGCGGAGGTTTGTTCACGGTGCTTGCCGGAGCCGCTACAGGCGGGTGGTTCGGCCCCGATTTTCTTACACGGCTTCCCGGAAACTTAGGTTTTTTAAAAACTGCCGCGGATAGGCTTGTTTTATTTGACCCCGTAAAGGACGCGCTTTTGTTTGTGGGAATAGCCATAGGCTGCGGATTTGTGCAGGTGATGTGGGGCATGGCCTTAAAATGCATTGACGATTTCAGGCAGGGCAGGATTGCCGCGCTTTTTTTTGAGGATATAGCGGCTGTTTTTATACAGATTTCAATGCCGGCGCTTCTTGCCGTTTACGCTCTCAAAATTTTTATCCCCCCCGCGCCGCTACTGAATCTTTTGTTTGTTATGTTCCTAGCGGGTTCCGCATCCATAGTGCTGTACAATCTGATTACGCAGAAAGGCGCGATTTTTAAAATTTTATGGAGTTATTACGGCCTTTATTCAGTTTTAACAGGAAATTCTTTTTCCGATATTCTCTCTTATATAAGGCTGTTTGCCCTGGGTTTGACGACGGGCCTTGTGGCCATGGCGGTTAATGAAATTGTGTGGATAGTAGTTTCATGGGGAACGTGGGCGATCCCGCTTGCGGCGCTTTTTTTTGTGTGCCTTCACGCGGGCAATCTTGTTATTAATATGCTGGGCGCTACGGTGCATACCATGCGGCTGCAGTATTACGAATTTTTTACAAAGTTTATAAGAACGGGCGGCCATTATTTCAAACCGCTGAAAAATTTCGTAAAATATTCTTCGGTTGAAGTCAGTGTGTAGTTTGAGGAGGTAATAAGATGGATGGATTAACAATTGCTTTATTTGGAGCCGGATTAGCAGTATTTCTCGGCGGAATAGGTTCCGCCGTCGGTGTGTCAACTGCAGGCCAGGCCGCCGCCGGAGTTTTAAGCGAGAAACCGGAAAAGTTCGGCGAGACTTTTATTCTTGTGGCTCTGCCCGGGACGCAGGGTATTTACGGTTTTGCCGTGGGCTTTATGGCCATACTTAAGCTTGGCCTGCTCGGCGGCACCGCTCCGGCGGTTGTTTCCGTCAATCAGGGGCTGCTTCTTTTAGCCGCCTGCATTCCTGTGGGCGTGGCCGGACTTTTAAGCGGAATTTATCAGGGCAGAGTCTGCGCTGCCGGAGTGGGTATTGTGGCGAAACAGGAAGGTAAATTCGGACTGGCTGTCATATACGGCATTCTTGTGGAAACTTACGCGCTGCCGGGTTTTGTCACATCAATCCTGGTGGTTCTGTCAGTTAAGCTCTAAAAATGGCCTGGCAGGAACTGCTTGACAGCATAGAAGAGCGAATGCGCGGGGAGCTTGATGAGATAGTTAATATAGCGGAGGATAAAAAAAAGAGGATTATAGCCGCAGCTGCTGCATCGGCCGCTCGGGCGGAAGAGGAAGGAAAGAAAAAATCTCTCCATGCGGCGCAGCTTTTGCATGATGAGATTATATCCGCCGGAAGAATATCATCAAAAAACATTCTTCGGAAATCGCATCTGAGTGAAATAGATGCTGTTTACGGCGAATTCAAAAAGCAGCTTCTGAATTCGGCGGATTTAAAAAAGAAAATCCTGTTGAATTTTATAGAAAAAAACGCCGATGAAGGATGCGAGGTGGAATTGTCTTCCGAAAGCTACGCTCTTCTTAAAGGCGAGCATTTTTCTAAAAAAATAAAATTGACTAAGAAAAACACGGATTGCCCCGTTTTTATAAACATGGATAAAATTGTCATGAGTTTTGAATGGGATGAATTTTTGGCGTCTTTCAGGGCCGCTACAATTAAAAAAGTGAGTAAAGGGGTCAGGTCTTGACCCCAAGTTCGGGCGCTGTTTTCGCGGTCGGCGTCGCCCGCGCGCTGGAAACGCTTCTTTTGAGCCCGCAGGATTTAAGGGCGGCTTTTAACGCGAAAGATTTTCATGGAGCTGTTGCCGTTATAAAAAGCCGTCCTTTCGGCAGGCTGCTGGATGAAGCAAAAAAGGATTTCGGCATAGGGGAATACGTTCTGGCATATTCGAAACTTTTTTCGGAAATTTCTGAAAGCGGAGGGTTTTTTACCGGTGATACGTCGGAGTTTCTGAAATTTCTTGAAGAAAATTCCAGAAACGAAATTTTAAGCGCGATGAAAACCTATACGTCGCCTTTGGATTTTTATGAATTTCTTGACGGTAAAAGAAAAGACCGAAGGGGAAAGATAGAAGGCGAGGATGTTTTGGAATATATATGGATGGCGCTTTGGTGGCAGATGATGCTTGTGCGAATGATATTTATCTCAAAGAAGCAGAACGCCGATTTTAAATATGTCGTCTGAAGGTAAAAAAGTTTTTGTCTGCGGAGAAAAATTTTTCTGCAGCCTTTTTGCGCATCTGGGATGCGTTACGGCCGAGTGGAAGGGTGATGAAAAGGAAGTGTTTGAAAAAATGAAAGACGGGAATGGAGCTTTTTTTATATTTTCGCAGAGCGCTTTTGAAAAGCTGAGAAAAAATTTCAGGGAGTTTTTTCCGTCGTCGCCTTATATAGTGTTTCCTCTTCCCGGCGAAGAAAACAAGATAGAAAAGGAAATCGCGGAGCTTGTTAAAATAGCGGTGGGAGTGGAGATATAGCAAACGGAGAGTATAGATATGAATAAAAAAGGAAAAATTATCAGAGTGGCAGGGCCCCTCATTCAGGCTGTTGAGCTTACAGGGGTGAAAATGTATGAGGTTGTGAATGTCGGGCGGCAGGGGCTTATCGGCGAGGTTATAGAAATCCAGGGCGACGTTGTTTCCATACAGGTTTATGAGGAAACCGGAGGCATAGCTCCCGGCGAGCCGGTGTCGGCTTCGGGATCGCCTCTTACCGTTGAGTTGGGCCCGGGTCTGATACAGTCCATATACGACGGCATACAGAGGCCTCTTGAAAAAGTGCGGGAAACGACAGGCGATTATATACTTCGCGGTGTCAGGGCAAACGGGCTTTCGCGCGAAAAGAAATGGGATTTCAAACCTACCTGTGCCAATGGAACGGAAGTGGGCGAATTCTCGGAGCTTGGAACAGTGAAGGAATCCGAAGCAGTAGTAAGTAAAATTATGGTGCCGCCGGGCTTTGCGGGAAAAGTGTCAGGACTCAAGGCGGGTTCTTTCCTGGTGACGGACGAAATATGCAAAGTAGGAGACAAGCCGGTACAGATGATGTTTAAATGGCCCGTGCGGACGCCGCTTCCCTACACAAAAAAAATACAGTCTTCCGAACCGCTGGTTACAGGGACGCGGGTTATAGATTCATTTTTTCCCATAGCCAAAGGCGGCACAGGATGTATCCCAGGGCCTTTCGGATCCGGAAAAACGGTTGTCTTGCATCAGCTGGCAAAATGGGCTGATGCCGATGTCGTCGTTTATGTCGGATGCGGCGAGCGTGGAAACGAGATGACGGATGTCCTTACGGAATTCCCGGAGCTTATTGACCCCAGAAGCGGCCGCCCTCTTCTGGAAAGAACGGTGCTTATTGCCAACACGTCAAATATGCCTGTCGCCGCGAGGGAAGCTTCCATTTATACAGGCATCACAATAGCCGAATATTTCCGCAACCAGGGTATGGATGTGGCGGTGATGGCGGATTCCACATCCCGCTGGGCGGAGGCCCTCAGGGAAATGTCAGGCCGCCTGGAAGAGATGCCCGGCGAAGAAGGTTATCCGGCGTATTTGACATCCCGGATAGCCGGATTTTACGAGAGAAGCGGAGTGGCGGAAGTCGCAAATCCTCCCAGAAGAGGTTCTGTGTCTGTGGTGGGAGCTGTTTCGCCTCCGGGGGGCGACCTTTCCGATCCCGTGGTGCAGGCCACTTTGAGAATGGTAAAAGTGTTCTGGAGTTTGGAATCATCTCTGGCTTATCAAAGGCATTTTCCGGCGATTAACTGGCTGAATTCCTATTCACTTTATATTGATGAGATCGCCGATTACTATGAAAAACATAATATGAAAGAGTTTCCTGAGCTTCGTAAAAAGGCGCTGAAAATTCTTCAGGAGGAATCGGATCTTCAGGAGATTGTCCGTCTTGTAGGGGTGGAATCTATTTCTGAAGAGGACAGGCTGATACTTGAAACGGCGAAGATTCTGAGGGAGGATTTTCTCCATCAGCACGCCTTTGACGCCGAAGACAGCTACTCCGCTGTCAGCAAACAGTTCAGAATGCTCGGGATAATAATGTTGTTTCATGACCGCGCTGAAAAAGCCATAAAAAAAGGCGCGTCCATAAAACAGATTATTGATATTCCATGTAAGGAAAAGATAGCGAGAATGAAAATAATGAAAGAGTCTGAACTCGGGGAAGTTGAGAAAATTCTGAAAGAAGATTTTGCCTCGCTTGGCGGCGTCGCGGAGGGGACGGTATAATGAAAGAATATAGAAGCATAAAAAGTATTCAGGGCCCGCTGATAAGGGTAGGGGGAGTGTCAGGCGTCGGCTATTCGGAGGTGGCGAGCATCCGTCTTGAAGACGGCTCCCGCCGCATGGGAAAAGTGCTTGACATATCAAACGAAAGCGCGCTGATACAGCTTTTTGAGGGTACGGAAGGAATAAATATAAGCGGCTCCGGAGTTTCGTTTATGGGTGAGACTCTTCATTTTGGCGTATCCAAAGAAATTCTCGGACGTGTTTTTGACGGCGTGGGAAAAGTGATTGACGACGGCGGTGAAATTATACCCGATAAAAGAC
>VMTI01000295.1 GCA_013791675.1 bacterium
AAAAATAACCCTGCGGGCGGCGATGAGCGCGGGTTTGTGTGACGCTATCTTTTTAGCGATCAAACCGACTGAAAGAGCGTGGGCGCTGTGACAATGCAGAATGTCCGGATTTTCCCTATTAATGAATTTTGCGATTCTGAAAGCGGAGAAAATATCAAATTCGCAGAGCATAGCGACGGGAATTTTTTTAACTTTTTCGGCTCTTTCAAAAAGAGGCGATTGCGACGGGCAGAACAAAAAATTCTCAATCCCTCTCTTTTGGAGGCCTTCAAGGAGATAGATAACCTGACGCTGGCCGCCGCGAAAAGTTTTCTCCGAATCAATATGAAAAACTTTCATTATTCCCGGGGCGCCTCGACCGCTTCATATTTATACGGCATATTCACGGTAAATACTGAACCTGTCCCGAACTCACTTTGCACATCTATCCACCCGCCCATAAGCTCAATAAGTTTTTTTGAAATGCTCAGCCCCAAACCCGTACCCTGGAACTGCCGTGTTATTGAAGCGTCGGCCTGCTGAAAAGAATCAAAAATTTTCACGAGGTCTTCCTGCTTAATTCCTATCCCCGTGTCTTGCGCCTTTATCGTCACAACCTCTATGCCTTTCGCGCAGGTTAAAACTACAGAGCCCTTTTTCGTGAACTTGAACGCGTTGGAGAGGAGATTGAATATCACCTGCTTCAGTCTCATCATATCCTGATACAAAACAATGCCTTCGGGGCAGAAAGAACTGAATTCCACATCTTTCCCGGGCGATGATATTTCTCCGCAAACGGTATTTATCAATTCTTTAAGCTCAAATTTTTCCGGCATAAGATCAATCCGTCCTGATTCTATCTTGGACAAATCAAGTATGTCGTTTATAAGATTGAGAAGATGATTTGAATTCCGCTGCACTTTTGAAAGTATCTCTTTCTGCTTCGGCGTAATTTCTCCGTATATGTCATCTTTGAGCAGGTCAGTAAAACCTATTATGGCATTCATCGGGGTACGCAGCTCATGGCTCATGGTCGCCAAAAACTGCGACTTGTATTTGTCGGACAAAGCCAGTTTTTCGTTTTTTACGGCAATCTCCTTGTAGGCGTTTGCCAGGTCGCGGGATGACGTCCTTATTTTTTCATCTCTTCCATTCTGCGCGGCGGAAATTTTGTCCGCCATTTTATTGAGCTGTACCGCCAGCTGCTCTATTTCATCTCCAGTTTTAAGCTGCGGGCGATATGAAAAATTTCCTTCTGAAAATTCATTGGCGCACTTTGACAGCTCTTCAAGCGGAGCCGATATTTTGCTTGAAAAATAAAAAGATAAATATCCCGCAAGAAAAAAAGATATAACTGAAAAAATTATTCCGAATAATTTCGCGTCACTAAGACTCTTAAAAACGACTTTGTGCGGCGCGCTTAAACAAATTCTCCACCCGGGGAAACCGGTTATGGGCACCATCGCCTCAAATGTTTTTTTCCCGCCTCTTGTAAGAACCCTTTTGGAAACATTGATATCAAAATACTTAACCGATTCGGCAGGTGCGGCGTTTTTTTCAGTGAGAGAAGAATCAAGAAAAAGAGAGAGGCCTTCGTTATCACGTATATAAAAAACCGCGCCCTCGCAAGGCACAATTTTTTCCAGAATATTTTGCAGCGCGACCGGGTTTATCAGAGCGGCGAGACAGTTTTCTTTATCCCTTATTTTAGAAACCACAGCGATAGATAAATGCTCGTTATCTTTTATTACATGGGATATGCCTGAAAAATTTCCGCCGCGGAAGAGCTGCGTAAATTCATCCGTTGGTTTCTCGCCATAATATGAAATTACGCGTCCCGACGAATTTGTAAAGACAACGGAAGAAAATATTTTATATTTTATGAAAATCCGCCTTAAATAGGCCTTATGCTCCGCGGAGTTTGAAACAGGCAATAAACCTGATGGGATATATGACTGCGCCATGATAGGCTTCTGCGCGTTGAGCAGAAAATGTTCCGTGAGTTTCGCTGCGCTGTTGGTTAAAGCAAAAAGCGAATTTTCAATATAGCCCGACGAGCTTCGTTGAGCTGTCATCAGTAACACGGAAAAAACAAGCGGCACCGCGGCCACCGCCGCGAAAAAAAGAAATATTTTGTATCTGATTTTCATTCGCTAATAAAAAAAGTTCATGTATATCATGGGAGAAATTTTTTAATTTTAGGCAGCAGTCTCTCCCACGTCACCGGCTTTATAACATAATCATCGGCGCCGCAGGCGAAAGCCTTTTCAATTTCGCCTATAAGCTCTTTTGCCGTCAGAAAAATTATCGGCACTTTTGACGTTTTGGAATCTTCTCTTATTATTTTGCATGCGGTATAACCGTCAAGTTTCGGCATCATTATATCCATGATAATAAGGTCGGCTTTATATTTTTTTAGCTTTTCAATTCCGGCCCAGCCGTTTTCGGCTTCCTCCACCTCAAAACCGTAGGATTTCAACCGCTCGCACAATATCTCCCTGGCGTCCGGATCGTCTTCCACTATAAGTATTTTTGACATATATCCCTCCCGTTCTACTTGCCGCAATCAGCCGTCGGCGTTTTTCTATTCATTTTTATTTTTCGCGTATTTGTTCACTTTTTTCACGAGGTCGGACGGTTTCAGCGGCTTTGATATGTAATCGTCACAACCCGCTTTCAAAGCCCTGTCCCTATCGCCGCTCATCGCGTGAGCCGTAGCCGCTATAAGCGGCGTTGCCGGATATTTTTTCTTAATCTTCTCTATGATGTCCCATCCCGATATTTTGGGCAGCGACAAATCAACAAGAATCACGCAATATTCCGATTCTTCAATCTTCTTAAGCGCGTCTTCACCGTCCACGGCTTCCACCACCTCATAACCCGATATTTCCAGAACCGTGCGGAAGATTTCCCTTGAATCCGCGTTGTCCTCTATTATAAGTATTTTTTTCATTCTATTTTCCGGCCATCCGTTTCAGTATTTTCATAACCGAGGCGGGGTCGGCCGCGCCTTGGCTGTGCTTCATAACATGCCCCACAATCCTTCCCGACGCTTTTTCTTTTCCCGCTTTATAATCCGCCCATGATGATGCGTCGGCCTCTATCGCCTCTTCCACAAATTTAATTATGGCGCTCTCGTCGCTTACTATATTAATATCTTTGACAAGTTCGCGGGGAGCTTTTTTTTCTTTAATCATTTGCGGAAAAAGCGTTTTCAGCGCCTGCTTATTTATCTTCCCTTCCTGCCTCAGTTTTATGAGCTCACCTATATGAGAGGCCGGCACTCCGTCGAGAAATTCGGAAAGCGCCCGCTTCTGCTGATTAAATTCCGCGAGAAGATACGTTATCACAATGTTGGCGGCGGAAAAAGCGCTGTCAGACGTCACACCTTTTATAATTTCATCAAAATAATCGGCCAGAGCTTTTTCGTCCGTGAGTATATCCGCCTGATATTCCGTTACCCCCATCCCCGTAAACCTTTTTTTTACATCTTGCGGCAAATCGGGAATCTGCTCCTTTGCTTCTTTCAGCATTTCACCGCTCACATATACGGGTTTTAAATCTGGGTCCGGGAAATATCTGTAATCGGCGGCTTCCTCTTTTGAGCGCATTGAAAAAGTCTTACCTTTAGACGAATTCCAAAGCCTTGTTTCCTGAACAACCTTTTCTCCCGCATCTACAAGTTTTTTCTGCCTTTCTATCTCATAAGTAGCTGCATCTTTCAGTTCCTTAAACGAATTCATATTCTTTATTTCCGCTTTTACTCCCAGAGCATCTTCTTTAGAACGACGGATAGAGATGTTGCAGTCGCAACGCAAACTCCCTTCCTCCATATCACAGTCGGAAACGCCCGCGTAACGAAGTATCCGGCGCAAAGTTTTCAGATAATCAAAAGCGAGTTGCGGCGAATCTATGTCCGGCTCTGACACAATCTCAAGAAGAGGCGTCCCGCATCTGTTTAAATCAACGAGGGAGCCGTCAACCGGCTCACTTCCTATAAAATGAAGCAATTTGCCGGCATCTTCTTCCAGATGCGCCCTTACAAGCTTAATTCTTTTC
>VMTI01000237.1 GCA_013791675.1 bacterium
AAACTTCCCGAAATAGGCAGAATCAAAGCTTATGCTCTTGCAAAGAAAAAATAATACCTTCCTACTTAAGGCATCTATTTCCGCCGCCCGAAAAGCGGGTAAAGCCGCTCTTTCAATGCAGAAAAATGTCAAAGTTAAATACAAGGGCGCGATAAATCCGGTAACAGACGCCGACAAGAAAAGTGAAAAAATTCTAATTGATGAATTATCCAAACTGGGCGATTTCGGTTTTCTCTGCGAGGAAAACACGGTTAAAAAACTGTCAGAGACTATGTGGGTGATAGATCCCATAGACGGCACGGTAAATTACGCTCATGGCGACCCCACCTGGGCGGTGAATCTCGCGCTTGTGAAAAACGGCGAACCGATACTGGGAATAACGCTCAATCCGCCGTCAGGCGAACTTTTTTGGGCTATCAAAGGGAAGGGCGCCTTTCTCAACGGCCATCGGATAAGAGTTTCTTCTGTTAAAAAACCGGGAAGAGCCCTGCTTTCAACAGGGTTCCCTTATAACGTGTGGAAAAAATCAGGCAAGGTTATGCGTATTTTCAGGAAATTTCTCGTCATATCGCAGGGTATCAGAAGGCCGGGCTCGGCCTCTCTTGATATGGCTTATGTGGCTTGCGGCCGTTTTGACGGCTTCTGGGAACAGAATCTTTATCCGTGGGACATCGCCGCGGGGAAACTCCTTATAGAAGAAGCTGGGGGCAGTGTGACGGACTATGCAGACGCCAAAATCAAATGTGATCAGACATATATCCGCAAAAACCGCAGCATCCTCGCCAGCAACGGTTATCTGCACAAAAAAATGCTTTCTGTTATCGGAGACAAAACGGATAAATAACCCGTGAATATTTATACTATAGCTTTTATCGGTAAAGATACGGAGCTTTACGATATTATCACTCAAAATCTGAAATCTTATGAATTCAGCTATTTCACTTTTGAAAATCTTGAAAAATTTATTGAATTTACCGCGAAAAACATTGCGAATCTCATTATACTTTCCACCGATTCGGAAAACATATCAAAAACCGAGGAGTTTAAAAAAATACTCATACATGATGACAGAAATATTCCGGTGTTTGTGTTTTCAAAGCCGGCGCTATATTATTCCCATGATAAAGATTTTGAAAAAAATCTCGTAGAAAATATAAAAAAAGCTCTGCAGCAGAATGTTCTTCCCAGAAAACAATCTGAATTTGGAGTTATAAAACTGGGAAAGGGCGCTAAATTAACGACTGAAAAAAGGGACACCCCGCGTTTGAAGACAAGTGTTCCTTTCGCACTTTATACAGATGTCTCACGGTCGCAAAAATTCCTCGCCAGTCTTAGGGATATATCCGCAGGAGGTTTTTCGGTAAACTCAAAGGAAGCTCTTCCTGAACAAGATGAATTCTGGTGCGCTTTCAGCATTGAAGATGGTGAGAATTATATTCTGAAAGCCGTCAAACTGCGGACAGTCAGGGCTAAAGACCACTGGCACACAGCTTTACGCTTCAGTAAAATATCCCATGCGGATTACAGCCGGATTAACACTTACGCGAAAATAATATATTTTTTGAAAAAAACCCGCATATTTGAGGAATTCAGCGATGATGACCTTAGGTTTGTCGTCAAGGCCGGCAAAAAAATATTCGTCAGCGGCGGTTCAATGGTGTTCTCGGAAAATGTTGAAGGCAGAAATTTTTATATAGTGCTGTCAGGTAAAATAAAGATAAGCCAACGCACAGGTGTTGCCGGAGCAAACAGCGAAAAATACCTCGCGACAATGCATCGGGGTGAATTTTTCGGGGAAATGGCTCTTCTTAAAGAAATGAAAAGATCTGCCGGAGCCCAGGCTTTAACAGATTCAGTGCTGTTTAAAATTGATAAGAGCCACCTTGAGCAAATTCTTGTTGAACATAAAGATATAGCGATAAAACTTTACAGAGCATTTATTTCCGCGTTTATAGAACGGCTGCTCATTTCAAATCAGGCTCTTATTGATTCGCCGTTTTCAATACCCTTGGAAAATACAAAATTCTGAGGGAAACACATCCTTACGGAAAGGCCCAGTCGTTTTATTGATATTAAGGCATTGTCAGCCGTACAAAACCATTACCGGGGCATAATTAGACGTATTTTGAAGGGGGGTTAAAAACGCCATTTAAGCTGCCCTTTGCCAAAATTTAACTTACGATAATATTTATTATGTAAACTTTTTAGCCATTTTAGGAGGGGGCGACAATTTGTTGTTAATTATCAATTTTATCCGCAATTTGTTTAAAATGGAAACAATTTCAATACGACTTTAATAGTTTATATCAACTTTTTGCAGATGAAATAACGAATTTTTCAGATAAAACTAAGAATTATAATTATTGCCGTAAAATTTATTTAATCTCTTCCCTTTATTTTTTGATTTAAGCTTTTCGCCCATAGGTCAGCCCTACATAGCTGTAAAAAATGTCTTAAACAGCTTACTGCTTTAAAAACCTGTAAAGCATGAGCCTGAAAGCCTGGCGCCCGGGGTTGACTTTCGTGACTTATTTCCAAACAACATATGAGTCTGCTCTAAAAAGTTTTTTTTGCTGTCATTTCGACGAATGTAATGAGGAGAAATCTTTTTATTACAAGCATTTTAGATTTCTTCCCTTGAAATCCAAAGAATTCCTCGGGGCGAAGCAATCTCTAAGGGCAAGACCTGATTCCGAGTATACTATGTCAAATGTCAAGACCTGACCCCAATCTTAAATTATTATGCCTTTGCGGCGCTGGGCCGAAAAAATATTCTCAATCTTTGACTTAACGGTCACCGATATCTCCGGACGGAGAGTTATTTTTTTCAATGATTTCAGTATTTCTTTGTATTCCTCGCCCTTGGCCTTTGCTAAATGCGATTCAAGCGTATCCACGGCTTCCGGGTCAGTCTTGTTTCCGAGCGCCCATATCAAATTTGTGCGCGCCGAAAGGCCTGAAGCCCTATCCAGCATTTCCGACAGCGAAAAGGTATCAATAGGTATTTCCGTATAAGCCGGGAGAAAGTATTTTAACGGCAATGACCCCTGCTTTCCGGAAAATCCGGCCGTTTCCTCCCGTCGCGGTTTCGCGCCGGCGAGGCCGGTTTCGTTTCTTATGGCGCTGAGTGAATTCTCCATTCTTTCCACACGGGCCTTTATCTCTTTATCCGCTTCTTCTTTTCTTGCATCCAGCAACGGGCCGTAATTTGTGATAGCCTCAGGCTTTTTTTTCTTTTTTTCCTCGGAAATTTCGGCTTTGAGCTTTTCCGCCGCATGCCTGAGGTTGTCCATTTCCTTTTTCAGGCGATTTTCGCTGAGCAGTTGTTCTTCAAGAATGCTTTTTTCTTTGGAGCGTTCGTTCAAATACAGTTTAAAAAAAATAAGCGCTGCTATTATAACCGGCATAACAAAAATAACTCCGATAACGGCCGATTTTTTCCAATCCATTCCGGGCGCCGGACGCTCTATTATTCTTTCCTTTATTATTATGGGCGAAACGCTTTGCGGTTCTTTTGTGCCTTTTTGACGCGCATTCCCGACTATTTCACTTTTCTGTACGGTTTTCTTTTCGCTGTCTTTTATTTTTGGCGGCAAAGCTTTTTTTTCCGCCGGCTTTTGGATTTTCGGCGGAGATTCCTCCGCCGTAAGCGATTTCAAACTCTCTTTAAGCTCTGTTATTTTCCCATCCATCATTTTCAAACCTCCCGCCTTGTTAATATACTTTGAGGCGGTGACATAATCGCCGGAGGCAATGGCTTTTGCCGCCTGGTCGATATACACTTCAGCAAGAAGTGATTTGGTTTTTTTGTCGTCGGGATTTGCCGTATATGCCTTATAAAGCAGTATCATAGCCTCATCCGAGTTTCCCGCTATGTAGGCGGCGGCGCCTTTTTTAAACGCGGCGTCATCCGCTGCATGCGAAAAAGAGCATAAAAAAATTACGCCGGCGACTGCGAAATATATTTTTATTCTCATTTTACTGCTCCTTTTCTTTCACTATGTCCATAAATTTGTCTATTCTTTTCATAAGCTGTATCATCTCTTTACTTCCGGGGTTAATAATAATTCCCTCCGCCAGCACAGCCCTCGCGAGGCCGTATTTCCCCTCGCTAATTGCCGCATAGGCGTCAATCAGATGGCTTATTTCCTCAACAGAAGAATCGCCCGGCAGAACATTCAGCGCTTCCATAATCAGTTTTCTGGCTTCGTTATAGTTGCCCTGCTCCATATACGCTTTTGCTTTTCCGGCAAGGTTCCGCGCGTCGGATTTTGTCAGGCGCGGTATTTCTCCTTTTAACGCGTTCTCATAACGCGCGAGAATAGTTTTTATGATATCCGCGGCCTGGTCAAAGTTTTTCAGATTCATCGCCGTCTGCATCTGCGCGAGCATTTTGAGCAGCCAGTCTTTTTCCGCGTCCGTCATGGAACCCGAAGAATCTTTGAGGATGGCTAATTCTTTCGCGAGCTTTTTTATTTCCGCTTCTTTTTCCGCGATTATTCCGTCTGAAAGCGACGCTATATATGAAAATTTAAAACCCGCGGTTAAAGCCATACGGGAACCGGACTCGCCGTTTACCGCGGTAATGTCCAGGAAAAATCTGCCGAGATTTATCCCGGCGCCGTAGGATACGGAGAAATCGTCTTTTCCCGCTCTTATGACAAGCTCATCCGACATGCGCAGCTCCACACCCATCGCCGTGCGCGGCTCTTTCCTGAGTTTTGTATCCATAACGCTTTTTTTGACATAAAGGCACATTCCCCCGGCGAACAAATTGGTATTGGCGAATATATGATAGTTCATGGGGAGAGCCTCACTTTCGAGGCCTGTGTCAAGCTCCGAAGCCAAAATGTTCTGCGCCGCAAAGCCTACGTTAAGAGGTAAATAAACCCTTTCTTTTCTTATCACTTCTCTTCCGAAAGGCATCCATCCGATCGCCCCGCCTACGCCGTAGGCGGAACCGCTGAAACTGTATATTTTCTGCTGCATGTAATCAAAAGAAACCGCCGCGGATAAATTGTCGGAAGACGCCGCGCCGGAAAGGCGCAAAAGCGTTTCCTCCTGTCTGAAAGAACCCATACTGTTGTTGAGTTCATCTAAAACGTCTGACGAGGCGCTTTGGAATTGTATGATTGATATGTTAGGAGATATTTTCCCGGGGCGCGTATAGTCAATGCGCCGGCAGGTCGTGTTCCATTCAAGCTCGGAGTTTGTCACGGAAAGATTTTCTGAATTGAAAAAAGAATCCATTTGCGGATAAAGAGCGCTTACTGCCGCGCCCGCAAGCGCCCCGTCGCGTGCGCTGTTGACGGCGTAAAGCGTCTCGCCGGTGGTCACAGCAAAGGCGCACACTTCGGCGAATAACAGCAGCGCCGCCGCCAATATCATCTTATTATGACAGCATCTCATTTTCCTCCTGTCAGAAGCTTAACCTCGTTGACGAGTTCGTCTATTTCAAAGGGCTTTTCCAGCCAGCTGTTTACCTTGATTTCCGATTCTATCTTTGTTCTCGTGGCTTTATCGCAGGCGCTGGCGACAATAACGGGAATATCTTTTTTCATGCGCTTTTTCATTGTCATACCGTCCATGCCTTCCATGATAATATCAAGCACAATGATATCGGGGCCGAAGGACTCTATTTTTTCCAACCCCTCAAAACCGTTTAACGCCGTTTCAATTTTGAAGCCTTCAAGTTCAAGAGACATCTTGATAATTTCAGCGATATCTTTTTCATCTTCAATAATCAGCACTTTTTTCATATTTTCCTCCTACCTACCTTACTATTCCCATTAGTTTCCGCATTGTCTTTCCCGAGGCCGTCACCGATAATTCGTACATACCGTCGGGAAGTTTGAATCCCGCGAGGTCACGCCCGTCCCATTTAACAGGCGACGCGGAAGACACCGGATAAACTCTCTCATAAACTTTTTCTCCCGTGAGGGCGAAGACCGCTACTGTCACCTGCGTATTAGACGGGTTATCTGCCCATATTTCAGTATAATTTCCGGTTAAAGGATTCGGTTTGTTAACAAGAGCCGGAACCGCCGATGATGATTCTCTCATGGCCGCCAGAGCGTAAGGGCCTTCCGTAAGCGCCGCAACATTTATAACGCCTCCAGCCAGCGATGAAATGCCCCTAGCGCCGGATGCCGATAGGTCCGATGCTTTCTGCCATTTGCCTGAAATATATTCAACAGCGAAGATATTGTCCGCGCTTATACGGCTTAAAGCGCCGTCTCCGGAGTAAGTGATTGTTAAATTCAGGGCTGCTTCAGGAATTAGTTTGGCTCCCGCGGTGTCTGTCATTTCCACGAGCCACCCGTAATCGTAGGCGAATTTCGCCGCGCGCGACATTTCCATGCTGTGGCGTTCCAATGAGCCGGAGGCGTAATCTCTTGTCATTTCCACAAAACATGGCTCCGCAAAGCAGGCCGAATCCACGCTGACGGTTAGGTTATCGCCGGGAAAATCGATGACGGTAAAGCGCTCCGGCGGCATAAAATTCTTCCACACGAATTCCGTTTCTCCATAGACGGCATTTCCGGAGGTATCCTTAATGCCGGAAATTAAAACGGTTATTTCTTTCGGATAAGAAAAATCCCGTTTGAGCGTGAGAATATTATTATTCACGCCGCTTATAACATATGTAAACGTCACATCCTTCTGCGATTCTTTGACAGCGACG
>VMTI01000167.1 GCA_013791675.1 bacterium
CATCGCAAACAAAAGCTTTTCTTATTTCCCCCGCGAGCTCTCCCCGCGCGGGAATGTTCTGCAGATTCGGCCGGGACGAGGAAAGCCGCCCCGTCAAAGTGCCGGTGGAATTAAAAGTGGTGTGCAGCCGTCCGTCGTAGCCGACGAGGGCCGGCAGAGCGTCGGCATACGTTGATTTCATCTTCGCGAGGGTCCTGTATTTTATAAGCTGCGCGCAAATGGGGTTTTCCAAGGCATTATCGCGCAAAACTTCCGCGTCAACCGAAGCGCCTGTTTTGGTTTTTTTCTTTGACACAATTTTCAGTTTCTCAAACAGAATGCGCTGCACATCCACATTTGAATTTATGTTAAAATCCTCGCCCGCCAGCTCCACTATTTTTCCGCGGACTTGGGCAATTTCTTTTTCAAGAAAAACGGAAAAAATTTCCAGCGTCGCGCTGTCAAGCTTCACACCGTAAAATTCCATGTGGGCGAGCACCTCGGCCAACGGCTTTTCTATATCCCTGTAAATGGGTGTCAAACCCATTGCCTCCGTTTTTGCCTCCATGACTGTTTTAAGATTGAACATAAGAGCGGCCTCGGCTCCGAAGTCTTCTTTTTGATCCGTCTCTGAAATATCCCGCGCTAAATATTTTGAAGAAAGACGGACGAGGTCCTGGCGGGGGCGGGAATCAATCACATAGCCCATAAGAGAAAGATCTGTGACAGCGCTTTTTATGGGGATATTTTCATGAAAGCAATAATTAAAAATCCGCTTTGAATCATCAGTGACAATTTTAATTTCCGGATTCGCGAATATTTCCGCCAGCGTTTTTTTATAGGACTCTCCCGCGCCGAAATCAAGTTCCGTCTGCATGGTGTCCGCGAAACTCACCTTTCCGCCGCCCGCAAAGGCTATGCCCTTGAGTTTTTTCCCGTCGGCGAAACGGATTGCTAAACTTTCACATTTTTTAAAAAAAGACACATCATCGGTGTAAAGGCATTGTGGGCTTTCGTGACTTATTTTCGGCGATTCCGCTCCCGCGTACGCCGGTGCCCCGCCATATTCTTTTTTAAGAGAAGCAAACCCCCATGTTTCGGCCAGCGTCACCACACTGACAGGGTTAATATCCGGCTTCATATCCTCATCATCAAGCGGCACCGGCACGTTTTTAAGCAGCGTCACAAGTTTTTTGGAGAGGAAAATATTGTCTTTTGACGCAATCAGTTTTTGACGCAGAGACTCTTTAACCGAATCTATTTTTTCGTATATGTTTTCTATGCTCCCGTATTCGCTTATCAGCGCCGTCGCGCCCTTGGGGCCTATTCCCGCGCCGCCGGGTATATTGTCCGATTTATCGCCCACAAGCGCCTGCCAGTCACAGAACTGGACGGCTCTGACGCCGTATTTTTCCATAATTTCCTCAGTGCCCATAATTATTTTTTTCGCGTCGTTAAAAATCTTAACGCGCTCGTCAACGAGCTGGCAGAGATCCTTATCCGCCGAAACGATATATATGTCGTAAGTGTCTTTGAACTTCTCAGCCATTGACGCCGTCAAATCATCCGCCTCAAAGCCCGGCGCGGAAATTGACGCTATGCCCAGGCCCTTTGTAATACCGCTCATATTTTGCAGCTGAAACACAAGAGTTTCGTCGGGAGCTGGCCTGTTGGCTTTGTATGCTGAATATTCGCTGTGCCTGAAGTTTTTACCGGGAGAATCAAAAACAACAGCCATGCGCTCAGGTTTGTGTTTTTTAAGTATGCTAAGAAGCATTCTCGCGAAGCCGTAAAGCGCTCCGGCGGGTTTGCCGTCAGGAGATAAAAGCGGCGGAAGAGCGTGAAAAGCCCTGTGCATGTAATTATTGCCGTCTATTATAAAAAGTTTTTTTCTTTCGCTCATCTTTCCATCCCATCCCTCTCCGGGGGTATTCTCAAGTCATAGCCGGATAAAGCGGCTTTTTTAAACAATTCTTTTATACTGTTTCGGTAAGTGTACACCCCATAACCTATAAAGGTCAATAAAAGCGCCGTAAAAATAACGGTCAAAACTTTTACAAAAATTATGGGCCTTATTTTCAGCTTAAAAATAAATCTGTTCAGGAGATACGCGGCGACAATAATTAAAACGATAGCCAGAATAATATTTTTTGAATGGTAAAAGAAAGAAGTCAGAACCGTGATTTTTTTTGAGAATATCCTCCCCACAAGAAGCCAGAACAAAATTCCGATGCCCGAGCCGGAAAGCTGGTAAGGCAGAAAAGTATTCAGCTTTATTCCGCTTATTCCCGCGAAAAGCATAATGAACGGCCTGATGCCGAGGAAAAAAGGCCTTAAAAGAAAAACTTTTTTGTAGCCGTAAACTCTGAAAAAAAGAGATATCTTTCTCATCCTTCTCGAGCTAACCAAAACTTCCATATATTTCATAGCCAGTATCCGCGGCCCGTAAAAATAACCCGCGAAATACGGTATCATATCGCTTATAAACGCGCCCATAAGGCAGAACACAAACATCGGCGCGAAATGCGTTATCGCCTGGCTCGTCAGAAAACCCGCCATTATAAGTGTTATTTCCTCCGGCAGCGGAAAACCGCAGCCGGAAAGAACCAGAAGCAGAAACACGCCTATATAGGCGAACGACGAAAACAGCAGAAGAAATTGTATAATCATAGCGGAAATGGTAGCGGAAATGGGGACGTCCTACATTTTCTCATCAATCTTCCTTCACGCCGCGGCGCGCCTCCGGCTTTTTCGGCCGTCCGCTATGCGACCACAATCCCGCTAAGCCTTTTCCTTTTAACTTCTCTTCAAATTCGCCGCTTCCGTAGACCCCTGTCTTAAAATACCTGTCTAACTTTCTTTTTTCTTCAAAGCGGTATTTCAGCATTTCCCTATACATTTGTATCCGTCCTTCCTTCGTTTCCGATAAACCCTCATATTCCGGGCTAACCGTTATAATTTTATTCTCCTTCCCCTCGCCGTATAATTGATAACTGCTCCATTGATAATCTTCCGGTTTCGCCACTATTCCCGCCCTAACCGGATTTAATTCTATATATATACCGCATTCAAGCAAATACCTTCCGCTTTCTATTAAAAAACTTTTATATCTTCCCTGCCAGAAATAGCCCACGCCGCCATACATCTTCCTGTGGTACCGGCCATACCCCTGATTCAATTGCTGTAAAGCCTTTTTCAAACCCGCCGCATCTTTAATTTTCACTATCAGATGATAATGATTGGTCATCAGCGCATAATGTATAACTTCAATCCCGGCGCTTTTAAAATACAACTTCATTATTTCCAAAAATTGCTCGTAATCTTTTTCTTCCTCAAATATTCTTTTCTTATTATTTCCTCTGCTCAGTATATGATAATATGCGTCATCCGCTACAAATCTATAACTTCTCGGCATTTTTCCTTCCTCCTCTCATAGTATTAAGGACGCCTTTTTTTCTTTTTCCCTATCTATGAAAATTTTATGATTATTTTTATTTCCCATTGCTATTTCCACAGTATAGATTTTCTCCAAAACAAAGAATAATTGTTGTAATTAAACCAGTAATTCCACCAGCTATTGAAATAATAATTTCTCCTATCATTAAAAATATAAATCCTTCTCCCATTTTGGCAAAACTATTTAAAATCAATAGAATGATGATTAAACTGACTCCAATTATTGTTCCAGAAAAAAAAACCAATAAACAATTTTTTGAAATTACTCAGGTAATTAAATCTTGCTATTACTCCAAGGGTAATTGCAGATGAAGAAAAAATAATAAAAATAATA
>VMTI01000223.1 GCA_013791675.1 bacterium
CTCGCGCACCCGAAATTCGGCGCTCCGACAAAGAAAATTGTGCAGCACCTTGTGAAAAAGGGGCTTGCCGGAATAGAGGCTTACTATATGGGACATTCAAAAGAGGAAACGAAAAAATATCTTTCGTGGGCGAAGGATATGAATCTTCTTGTCACCGGCGGTTCCGACTGCCACGGCGAGCTCCCCGGAAGGCCCGAATCAATAGGCCGTCAGCATGTGCCGTATTCGTCGGTGGTGAAATTAAAAGAGTTCAAGTATATGATGATGAGGAAGAATATGAAATTGTTTGAGGAAGTATGACTAAAGAAAAATTTTACAAAGAATATTACGGCAGCCCCGTAATACGAAATTTGGTGAAGGATCAGTTTAAGGATGCGGCTTTTGCCGTGGGAAGCGGCCCTTTTTTGAAAGAACAAAAATGGGATTTTCCAGTTAGAATTGCCGGCGTGAGTGACCTGGACAGTTTTATGGACCAGGGGCTTGACATCTACCGTCCGGCGCGTTCCACCGGAGACGCTTTTTACATATTCTGGGATCTTGAATATTACAACAAAAAACAGAGGTCGTATGTTTACAGGCATCAGAAGAAAGTTTTTGAATGGATGGAGCCGTTTATAAAACAGATAAACGCGAGGCTTAATGCATACGGCATAAATTATATTATTGACACAACCGCTTCGGGGTATCATTACTGGATGAAGATATCTAAAAAATCCGCGGTTTTCAGGATGCTCGCGGAAGAGGGTTTTAGCTCGGAAAGCCTGAGAAAAAAATACGCGCGGGTTTCCCCCCGTGATATAAAGCGCGTGATGCCCGTCCATTGTTCCGAGGGCCGCGCTTATGACTGCGCGGGAAAACTGCTTGAATATATTTCTCAGAGAATAAGGCGGGAAATGGCGAAGGGCGCGGCCAAGCTGGATATAACAATTTCCGATTCTCCCATACCCGGCAGCGGGCGTCATGAAGGTTTTTCGTCAGACATAACGCAGTATGCCCATCCGCTGTATATGAGGGTATTCAGGGTGATGGCGTCTCTTCACCAGAAAAATATACTTTATTACGGCGGCAAAACGCCGGCTGTGGATATAGTCAGAAGAAAGGGCATGTCTGTTGATAAAGTGCTTGAATGCATGTGGAGCGCGGGTAAGGCGGTGGGGCTTTTCCATAATTTCTATCCGGAGCTTAATTATTCAAACGATGGTTTCGCAAAGCTTTTCAGCGAATATAAGAAAAGCGAAGTGAGGGCACTGCACAGGGAATTTGAGCTTGCCCGTCCGGAAGAGTTAAACATTGAGGATGAACCTGAGAAAATAAAAAAGTCTTTCACCGCGGCACATGCCAATCCCGCTTTGCTTGAACCTTCGGTTTTGCAGCAAATGATAAATCATTATTCCGCCGAGAGCCCTGAAAGGCTTAAAGGCGCGCTTGAAATTATCGCGCGGTACTACAACGACCCTTCTTACCTTTGGTATAACAGCTCGCGTTTTACAGGCATAGACTGGAAAAAATATGACGCTTCCCAGTCGGCGCATTTTTGGGGAAGAATTTATTTTACGCAGTATAAATTGGACAACGGAGGAACAGCGCTGATTCGTAGAATAAAAAATGGATAACAGATTTACAAAAAGAGCGCAGAGGGTTTTCGCAAACGCCGATAAGGCGGCGAAGGATATGAACCACTCGTATATCGGAAGCGAACATGTGCTTATAGGAATTTTGTCGCTTACCGACGGCATTGCCGTGCAGATTCTTTCGGCGCTGGGCGTGAAAACGAAAAATATGATTTCGGATATAAGGAATATGCTGGGTGAGGGGGATAATCTTATACGCCTGGGCCCCATTCCTTTTTCTCCGCGAGCCAAAAGAATCATAAATACGGCTTCCGAAGAGGCGAAGGCTTTGGGCCAGCCGTTTGTGGGGACGGAACACATACTTCTGGCCGTCCTCAGTGAGGAGCGCAGCGAAGTCTGCCAGATTTTAAAATCATCAAATGTCACTTATGAAAATGTGATGGATTATCTTAAAGAACCGCCTGACGCGTGTGAAATTTTTTCGCAGAGCGCAAAAATTAATACGACGACGGCGCAACTTTTGCCGACGCCGCTTCTTAATAAATTCAGCAGGGATCTCACCCAGGCCGCCAGGGACGGCGAGCTGGATCCCATTGTCGGACGGGAGACCGAAGTCGCGCGGGTTATACAGGTTCTGTGCCGCCGCACAAAAAACAACCCCGTTCTTATAGGCGATCCGGGCGTGGGAAAAACCGCGGTGGTTGAGGGGATAGCCCAGAACATTGTAAGTGAAAACGTGCCGGAAATAATTCTTAATAAAAGAGTGGTCGCTCTTGACATGGGTTCAATGGTGGCCGGCACTAAGTACAGGGGGGAGTTTGAGGAGAGGATGAAAAAGCTTCTTGACGAAATTAAAAAAGAAAAAGGCGGGATAATACTTTTTATAGACGAGCTCCATCTTGTTGTCGGCAGCGGTTCCGCCGAGGGCGCGCCCATGGACGCCGCGAATATGCTAAAACCTCTTCTGGCTCGCGGTGATCTTCAATGCGTCGGGGCCACAACCCTGAACGAATACAGAAAATACATTGAAAAAGACGCCGCGCTGGCGAGGCGTTTCCAGCCGATCATGCTGGATGCTCCGACAGTTGATGAAACTGTTGAGATATTGAAAGGCCTCAGGGATAAATATGAAGCGTATCACGGAGTCAGCTATCTTGACGAAGCTCTCACAGCGGCGGCGAAACTTTCGGACAGATATATAACAGACAGGTTTCTTCCTGATAAAGCCATAGATCTTATAGACGAGGCGGGGAGTGAGATGAGGATAAGGCAATCCGCGAGGCCGCCGGAATTTACGGTTTTACAGAAAAAGCTAAAAGAAATACGTTCGGAAAAAGCGGAGGCCATATCGGGCCAGGAATTTGAAAAAGCCGCGCTGATGAAAAAAGAAGAGTCGCGCATAGCTGATGAAATCAATGAAATAAAAGCCTCCGTCAGGAACGATAAAAAAGTGACGAAGGTTACCGCCGACGATATCGCGCGTATTGTAGCGGGCGTTACGGGAATACCTGTTTTCAAGCTGACGGAAAAAGAATCGGAGCGGCTTATGAATATGGAAAAAGAACTGCATAAAGATATTGTGTCTCAGGATGAGGCCATAGACGTTGTTTCCAGGGCTTTGCGCCGCGCAAGAACGGGACTGCATGAACCCGGCCGGCCCATAGGCTCGTTCATTTTTCTGGGACCGACGGGAGTGGGGAAAACTTATCTGGCGCAGAGCCTGGCAAAATTTCTTTTCGGAGACGAAGATTCCATCATAAGAGTAGATATGAGCGAATACATGGAAAGCCACAGCGTTTCCCGTCTTGTCGGAGCGCCGCCCGGCTATGTCGGTTACGACGAAGGCGGGCTCTTGACCGGCCATGTGCGCAGAAAGCCTTATTCCGTTATTCTGCTGGATGAGATAGAGAAGGCTCATCCGGATGTGTTTAACATACTCCTTCAGATAATGGATTCAGGATTTTTAACGGATTCTCTGGGGCACAGGGTGAATTTTAAAAATACAGTTCTTATTATGACGAGTAATCTGGGCGTTAAGAGCGATCATGAAAGTAAAACCATAGGTTTTGCCGAAAAAGCGGACTATGATTTCAAAGAAATGGAAAAGGAAATAAAAGAGGAACTTAAAAAAGTTTTCAGGCCGGAATTTCTCAACAGAATTGACGCGTCTGTAGTATTCAAGAGTCTTTCAAAGGAAGACGTTCTGCAAATTGTTGATATATTTCTGGCGCGGCTTAAGTCCCGCCTTGATGAAAAAAGAATAAGCGTTGAGTTTGACAAAAAAACAAAAGAGTTTCTTGCTGAAAAAGGTTTTGACCGCGCTCTCGGCGCGCGTCTGCTTAAAAGAACAATACAGGAGCTTGTGGAAGATCCTCTGTCGGAGAAAATTCTATCAGGCGGCCTTATCGGCGGTTCCCGTTTAAAAGCCGAAGTGAAAGAAGGGAAGATAGAATTCCATCCGGTGCCTTCAAAAAAAGTTCAATCCTGACTCAATAACACAATGGTGATTCGCGCTGAGATGTCAAAGGGGTATCAGGCCACAAGTCTGACGGGGTATTACGCCCAGACGAGTGTTTTTGTAACTTTTTCTTCTGTTTTTACAGGGTAAATCCGGTAAACAAGCTCTTCGGGTTTGAACCAGAGCTTTATTTCCCGTTCTGCCTCTTCAAGCGCCGAAGACGCGTGTATTATATTTTCAAAAAGGCCTTTTGTCGTGATTCTGCCGTAGGCGCCGCGGATTGATGTGGGATCGGCGGTTTCCGGATTTGTGCCGCCGCAGATGCCGCGCACCAGCGATATGGCGTTGTCACCGTGGTACACAAGAGCGAGCACTTTTCTTCTGTCATGGAGATTTCCCATAAGATAATTAATAAGTTCTTCAAAAAAAGGTTTTGCCTGCATATGGCAGTAATGTTCACTTGCCAATTCGCGGGTTACGCAAACGACTTTAGCGGCCATTATCTCAAGTTTTGCCTCAGATAGCCTGGTAAGAATATTTCCCGTGAGGGATTTCTTCAGACCATCCGGTTTTATAAGCACTAATGTTTGTTCAGCCATACGTAACAGCAGAGTAGTAAATTGCAAAATATAAATCAAGCGGGGCAAGGTCTGTCCCCATTTCCTCTATGTGATAAATGTCAACTTGCATTAGAGGCGCTTTCTTGTATATAATTCGGCATGGGCATAAGGCAATCTCAGAGAAAGCATGACAGGATAAAAGATACCCTGCTTCTGGACATATACAAGCCGGGCGCTTTTCAGTCGTCGTGCCGCGCGTGCCTGACGGATATCAGCGTCGGCGGTGCCGGTTTGGAGTCCACATACCGTTTTAATCTGGGAGACAGGATTAATCTTGTTTTTACGATGGAAGAGGAAAAGGAATATGTGATAGAGTCCATTATCAGGAGAGTTTCCCGTTCCACGGGGACTTTTTTATATGGAGTGGAATTTATAGGAAAGGGTTTTTTCAAGCGCTGGGCGCTGAAGAAGTTTGTTAAAAAACTTCTGGAATCCTGAATGAGGTATTTAGCGGCTCCATGGCGTGACAAATATTTTGAAATGAAGCAGAAAGGATGTATTTTTTGTCGCGCCGCAGGCGGACGAAGTCGCCGCGCCGCCGAGGCGAACGCGGACAGCAAAAATTTTGTTATTATGAGGGGTGAAAAATGTTTTCTCATGCTCAATCTTTTCCCTTATACCAACGCTCATGTGATGGCCGCGCCGTACAGGCACATAGGCGATGTGACGAAGCTGAGTTCCGTGGAGCTTATTGAAATGATGGAGATGGCGCAAAAAGCCGTTGCCGTAATGAAAAAACTTTTTAAGTGCGAAGGTTTTAATATAGGCGTCAATCAGGGAGCGGCATCCGGAGCCGGTTTCGCGGGACACATACACACGCATATAGTCGGGCGGTGGAAAGGAGATACCAATTTCATGACAACTCTTGCCCGCACCCGCGTGACGCCTTCATCTCCCTTGAAAATATATAAAATGTTTAAAAAGGCTATGGTCTGATAATGGAAGTTGTTTTTCTGTCGTCGGAGGTTGTGCCTTTTGCGAAAACCGGCGGGTTGGCGGATGTGGGAAGGGCTCTTCCCGACGCGCTGGCCGAGGCAGGCCTTAAAGTCAATGTTTTTATGCCTCTCTACGGCATTGTTGATTATAAAAAAGCGGGAATTAAAAAAATAAAAAAGCGGAGTCTCCGGTTTGCCGCGCGTTCATATCAGTATGATGTTTACGGACTGAAAGAAAAGGGCGTGAATTTTTATTTTATTAAACAGAAGAATTTTTTTGACCGGAAAGGTATTTACGGCGCAGTTTCCGGAGATTATCCCGATAATGTGGCGCGTTTTATTTTTTTTCAGAAA
>VMTI01000136.1 GCA_013791675.1 bacterium
AGATTGGGTATTCGGTCTTTGCAAGGGCAAAGAAAGATTAAAAGACGAAAATGGTATAAAAGCACACCCTGCCCAAAAACCCCTAAAGCTTATCCAACAAGTTTTGCTAACAGCCAGCAACAAGGGTGATTTAGTTTTTGATCCTTTTATGGGGAGCGGAACAACTGCGGTTGTTGCAGAAGCATTGGGGCGGAAATGGATTGGAATTGAGCGGAATGAGAAGTATGTAACGCTTTCAAAAAATAGAATTAGGAAATTTATAGATGATAAAAATAAGGAAGAAAGACGAAGAACAAACTAAAACAGGCAACTACTTAGTGTGGTAGATGTTAAACTGGTTTGGCCCTGATTTGATGAAATAAACGGTACCGTGTTTAATATTTCCCATCCCCTTTTCCAAGGGATTTTTTTTTGCTATTATTATCTCGTAAAAATTGATTTAAAAGCAGGCGTTCAGCAAAGATTTTTTGATAGAAATTTTTGACAATACGATGTGGTTTGACGGGAGGAATGATGTTTGAACATCTTAAGAAAAGCGACAGTGAAGTTTATGAAATAGTTAAAAAGGAATACCGCAGACAGGAGGAATGCCTTGAATTGATAGCTTCGGAAAATTTTGCTTCTTATCCCGTTCTTGAAGCGGCTTCGTCCTTTTTTACCAATAAATATGCGGAAGGGTATCCGGGTAAGAGATATTACGGCGGCTGCGGGCCCTGCGATGAAATAGAACGGACGGCGCAGGAGAGATGCAGGAAACTGTTCAACGCGGAACACGCAAACGTTCAGCCCCATTCGGGAACGCAGGCGAACATGGCCGTTTACTTTTCCGTTTTAAGCCCCGGAGATACGATCATGGGGATGCATCTCTCCCATGGCGGTCACCTGTCGCACGGTCATCCGACATCATTCTCCGGCAGATATTTCCACACAGTGCCGATTGAGCTTGACAGGCGGACGGGAATGATTGATTACGATGTGGTAAATCGGCTTGCGGAGAAAACCAAGCCGAAGCTTATTGTCGCCGGCGCCTCCGCATATTCAAGGATAATAGATTTTAAGAAATTCAGGGAAATCTGCGACCATGTGGGCGCGTACCTTATGTCCGATATAGCGCACATCGCCGGCCTTGTGGTAGCGGGCCTTCATCCCTCGCCGTTTCCTCATTCGGATTTCGTTACGACCACCACGCACAAGACTCTCCGCGGGCCCCGCGGCGGGCTTGCCATGTGCAGAAAGGAATTTGCCGAGCTGCTGGATAAGAATATTTTTCCGGGAATCCAGGGCGGGCCTTTTATGCACATAATCGCGGCGAAAGCGGTGGCTTTCGGAGAAGCGATGAAGCCGGAATTCCGTTTATACCAGGAACAGATTGTCAAAAACAGCAAAGCTCTGGCCGAAGGGCTTATTGAAGAAAAGTTTAATTTAGTAAGCGGAGGCACAGATAATCACATGATTCTTGTAGATCTCAGAAACAAAGGAATAAAAGGCAATCTTGCTCAGTATATTCTTGAGGAAGCAGGCATCACCTCTAATAAAAATTCCATACCCAACGATACGGAAAAGCCTTTTATCACTTCGGGTATAAGGCTGGGGACGCCGGCAGTAACCACAAGAGGTATGAAAGAAGCCCAAATGAAGCAGATAGCGGTTTTTATAAGCAGGGCCATAAATTCGGCGGATAACAAAGAGGCTCTGAAAGAAATAAAAAAAGAAGTAAGGAAGATGACGGACACTTTCCCGATTTATGGATGGACTGAATAATTTATTCAGCCGCTTTTTTCTCTCCTCTATTTTCAACTTCAAATCTCAAAAATATTTGCAGCCTTTGCCCTAAAATTGTATGATAGCATGACATAGCCTGACCCTTCTTAAATACCCACGATGTCGGGATGGTTTTGAGCGTTTGGGTTAGACATGAAACCGGACATAGGCAAAAAAGGGAGAAACGAACGGTGAAAATAGCGGTATCGGGAAAAGGAGGAAGCGGAAAGACAACAATTGCCGCACTTCTCGCGGTGATCTTGAAAGAAAGAGGATTCAAAGTCCTTGCGATTGACTGCGATCCTGACAGCAATCTCCTTACCCTCTTTGACAGTAAAGCGGAGTTACAGTCAATCTCAGGATTGAAAGAGATGATAAAAGAAAGGACCGCCGCCGACGGAGGCCTTTTCAAACTGAACCCTTTCGTGAACGACCTGCCGGACAAATATTCACTGGACTTTGACGGGATAAGGATAATGCAGATCGGGAAATATACGAACAAGACCGGCTGTTTCTGTCCGGAAAACGCGCTCATAAAGGCGCTCATTAACCACCTTGTCCTGGATAGAGACGAGGCGGTGGTGCTTGATATGGAAGCCGGAATAGAACACTTGACGCGCGGCGTTGTTGCCGGAGTAGATATTCTTTTCCTGATTGTAGAGCCGGAAATAAAGAGTGTAGAAACCTCCCTGAAGATTAAAGAGCTCGCGGAAAAGCTGGGGATTAAGCGTATAGAAATTATCGCGAATAAGATATGGGATGAGTCCGATAAGGACTATTTGCGCGGTAAAGTCAGTAAAATTGATTTTGCGGGATTTATTTCATACAATAAAAATCTGCGGAAAGAACGCGGAGAATTGAAGAACACGGGGCAGATAAAGAAAGAACTGGAAATAATTCTGGAGCAGTGCGATATGAGGTTGAAATAGTGAAAGACCGGTATGACGCCCTTCAGGCGTCAGGAGGATATAATGAAGAAGGCTAGTGAATTGACACATGATAAAGCAAGCAGGGAGGTTCTTGAAAATAACCCGCAACTTGAAACAGCATGGACGAGATATGAGAAGATGCTCCCCCAGTGCGGTTTCGGAGAAATGGGGCTGTGCTGTAAGAACTGCGCTATGGGGCCCTGTAGAATTGATCCGTTCGGCGACGGCCCTGATAAAGGTATCTGCGGCGCCACCTCCGAGATAATTTCCGCGAGGAATCTCGTAAGGATGATTGCCGCCGGTTCCGCGGCGCATTCCGATCATGGCCGTGATATCGTTCACACACTGCTCCTTGCCGCTGAGGGCAAGACAAATGGATATTCAATCAAAGATAAAAAGAAACTTCTTGTTATTGCAACGGAATATGGGATAAAGACAGAGGGCAGAGATACCAATGCGATAGCAAAGGACGTGGCGGAAATAGCGTACGCGGAGTTTTCACAGCAGCAGGGTGAACTCAGATTTATTAAGCGCGCTCCTGAAAAAAGACAGAAAATCTGGAGGGACCTTAAAATAGTGCCAAGAGGAATAGACAGGGAAGTGGTTGATACCCTGCACAGAACTCATGTAGGCGCTGACAACGATGATCTTTCTCTGTTTTTACAAGGGTTAAGGAATTCTCTGGCCGACGGCTGGGGCGGTTCCATGATCGCTACGGAACTTTCTGATATTCTGTTCGGAAGCCCCAAACCGATAAGGTCAAAAGTAAATCTGGGTGTTATAAGCAAAGACGAAGTGAATATAATCGTTCACGGCCATGAGCCGACATTATCCGATGTCATGGTCGCTGCGGTACGTGATAAGGAGATGCTGGAATACGCCAGGAGTAAAGGAGCAAAAGGCATAAATCTTGCCGGAATATGCTGTACGGCAAATGAAATACTTATGCGTCATGGAATACCTATCGCGGGCAATTTCCTTCAGCAGGAACTGGCAATCGCGACGGGCGCCGTTGAAGTTATGCTCGTGGATATCCAGTGCGTTATGCCGGCGCTGGGAGATCTCTGCCAGTGCTCACACACAAAACTTATTTCAACTTCTCCTAAGGCAAAATTCCCGTTTGCCACACACATGGAATTTAATGAAGAGAAAGCGCTGGATATTGCCAAGGAAATCGTTAAAGTCGCTATAGATAATTTTCCGAACAGAGTAGCAGCAAAGGTGAATATACCTGATGTGACAATGGATCTTGTCGCCGGTTTTACAGCCGAATCTGTTTCCCAGTTTTTGGGAGGGAAATACCGTTCAACATACCGTCCGCTGAACGATGCCATAATATCAGGCCGGCTGAGGGGAGCCGTAGGTATCGTCGGGTGCAACAACCCCAAACAGGTGCACGATTTGTGTCATATTAGACTTACGAAGGAACTGATCAAGAGAGATGTGCTCGTCGTCACGACCGGCTGTTCCGCGATTGCCTGTGCGAAAGAGGGGCTCCTCACACCCGAAGCAAAAGATATTTGTGGTCCCGGACTAAAAGAAATCTGCGATACTGTGGGAATTCCTCCTGTTCTTCATCTGGGTTCCTGCGTCGATATATCCAGGATTCTCGTGATACTGTGCAATGTCCTGAAAGAAGGCGGCCTGGGAGAAGATTTCTCAGACCTGCCGGTAGCGGCCGCGGCTCCTGAGTGGATGAGCGAAAAAGCCGTTGCTATCGCGTTTTACGCCGTGGGTTCGGGGATAAACACTTTTCTCGGCAATCCTTTCCCGGTCATAGGGAGTGAGAAAGTGAAGAAATTCCTGCTGGAAGATATTGAAAACCTGGTCGGCGCCAAGTTTGTTTTTGAGGCCGATCCGGTAAAGACGGCTGATATGATTGTAAAACTGCTTGATGAAAAGAGAAAAAAACTGGGGCTGAAACCGGTAGCGGAAAAAAATTAAGCGGGGTGCAGCGATGAAAATAATATACATAACCCCTGAGAAATGCCTTGCCTGCAGGAGCTGTCAGCTTGCCTGCGCGGTCGCCCATTCCAAAAGCAAAGAATTAGCCAAAGCAATTGCGGAAGAACCCCGTCCCGCAGCCAGGATCAGTGTAATCGGGTGCGAAGATGTGAATCTACCTCTCCAGTGCCGTCACTGTGATGACGCGCCGTGCGTTGCGGTATGCCCCAGTAAGGCTTTGAGGAAAGAAGAAAACGGGATTGTTTTTTTGGACAGTGAATCATGCATAGGATGTGATTTCTGTATTATTGCATGTCCCTTTGGTGTTATTAAAAAAAACAGGGAAGGAAAAGCGGTGATAAAATGCGATTTATGCAGGGAAAGGCTGAAAAAAGGAGAGGAACCCGCCTGCGTCGCGGCTTGTCCCACGAAAGCGCTGGTGTTTGCGGAACCGGAACCGGAATCAAAGGAAAAGAAAAAGAAGTTTCTGACAGAGATTAAAAAGAAAGAATGACAAAATTAATATGCGACGCTTGCTCATACCTAGTGTCCTACGGGAAGGAGAAAGGTTAAAGGAGGCAAAGTGTGGGGGATAGAGGTATGGAAAGTAAAAAGGGATTAGCTGTCTGCGGTAGATGCGGAGAAAAATATGCTTCTCTGAAACAGGTTGAAGTAGTGAAAAAGAAACTAAAAAATGATAAATTAAATGAGATTCTTAACCTCTGCTCTGCGTGTAGGAAGATAAGAGTAACCGAGAATTTTAAGAATACGGGAGGGATTGATGTCTAAGATAGTAGCGGCAGCGGCGATAAGAGGGGCGAAGCAGTTATTCAACGAGGCGAAAAGTTCATGGGAAAATGCGGTAAAAGATAAAGGAGCCGACTGTGAGGTCGCGTTCCCGGGGACCGCGTTCTATTTTCCGATGGCTTGCGCGCTCATGGGCCTGGAAGTGAAAAAACTGAAAGACATTCAGCCGATCATAGAAGAAGCGGAGTCTCTGCTCCATGAAGAACCGAGTGAGAGACTTAATCTTCCGTATCTGGGTGATACTCTGGACAGCGGAATCGCCGCTCTTTTCTGC
>VMTI01000235.1 GCA_013791675.1 bacterium
AAGACTCACCTATAATAAAAGCGTCGGCGAGGCCCCGCGGCTCTTCCTGCGCGGCAAAACCCAGTTTTATTCCGAATTGAGCGCCGTCGCCCAGAAGTTCCTTAAATCGCGGGAGTTCCCCCGGACTTGAAATAATCAAAATGTCCCTTATTCCCGCCAGCATAAGAACAGACAGCGGATAATAAATCATCGGCTTGTCATATACGGGAAGAAGCTGCTTGCACACTGCTTTTGTCACGGGGTAAAGCCGCGTCGCGCGCCCCCCTGCAAGAATTATTCCTTTCATAGTTTTAATTTTAGCAAACTTTTAACGTATTTCAAAAAAATATCCACTCTTTTTATTTTGCGAACGCCTTACCTTCCCTAAGTTTTGCGATAATCAAATCTTTTTCAAATGTTTTTAAATCACCACGGCGCAAAACAAACGGAGCAACATCCTGGACGAGAGTTTTCCAGTTAGTTTCCTTAACCCTGCGGATAATTACGTTCCTCCAGTTATCCGCAGTCACTTTGCGGCCGTATCCTGTTCGCCTAAGACTACTGTTAAGGAAATTAAAGTCCGGAATAACATCTTTCCAACGGTTAAGAATAAAATTTAAATCAAAAAAATCGCGGCCTTTTGTCCATCGCCTCTGCATGATAGCGTGCAGCTTACCTGCAAAAAAGCATGATTCATTATGATGATGCACAACAAACGGAAAATATCTGTCAATCACCCTTTTCTCCACGACAAAACCCGCGGGGGGATTCACATCAATTTCAAGTTTAATATTAAGCTTTCTCTCTTTGTGCTGAGAAATTCCGGCTTCATATAAAATTGAGCCGAACTTAATCATAATTTTTTTTACATTTGAGGAATACGCCGTTTTAAATTCCACTTGATATCCATTGCGCTCCAGCGCCGTCTTCAGCGCCCCGACTGCTTCATCCGGACTGTATTCCAACTGCGGAACAAAAAGGTGGAAATCCAAATCCTCTGAAAACCGCGGAAGTTCATAAATCATCCTAAGCGCCGTACCGCCGTGATAAATGAGTTTCTGAAGGAATCCGCGCTCAAACATTTCTCGGAGAATCAGATGCTGAAGATATTCCCGAAGATAATTTAATTTATCTAATTCCTGTCCCTGCTCACGGACAATTTGTAACGCCTGATCTTTCATACGCGAATACTCTTATAAATTTTCTTTTTCATCTTTGAAATATCTCGCTAAATTTCTAACTGCCCGCGTCACCTTCGGGGAATGAAAACGCGCGGCAAACTCATCCAGCTTCGCCATATTAAGCGTCTCCCACGACTGAAACCTCATCTGCTTAATTCGTTCCACCGGCCACGACCCATTCTGCAAATAAAAAAAGTCAAGCAGCGCTTTTTCGGGTTCAGCAATCAAGAAATTATTCTGCGGCGCGGGCGATGCCGCACCCGCAATTTCGCGGTACCCCCAAAACTTATCCTGCTTCACACAGCGATATTGAAAAGAACCCAGTGACGAAGACCATTGCATCCCGTGAAGAGGCGTTACCGCTTGAATCTCAAAGACAGCCTCGGGAATCAAACCGTAAAACTGAAGCGCGGTGTAAAGGCTGATATACGACGGCCTGTAAAGATAATTTGAAATATAATACACGGACGGCTCGGATTTCCTGTATGTTTCGGATAAAATATAATATCCCCTGCGCAACCTTTCAATCTTTCCCGCACCCGCCCAAACGGACAACTGATTTTTGAACTGATCCGTCGGCTCAGCTGACAGTGCAAGCGCTTCCTTAAAGCTGAAAAAAGGCAGCTTTTGAAAATTTTTAATCAATTCTTCAAATTTCATGTTCGATAACCATAGTTTTCCATTACTTTCTAACACAGTATGGCAAATTTGCTGCCCCGAATCAAGATGCCTATTTCCCTTTGGCGCCCGCCTGCCAGTCAAGATATTTGATTTCATCCTCAATAAGTGTATCAATTAGTTTTTCAAATAGCATGGTATGTTCCCAGCCCAGGCATTTTTTCGCTTTTGCATCATCCCCGTATATAATTTCCAGATCAACCGGCCTGTAAAATTTCTTGTCAGTTTTTAAATACTTCCGGTAATCCAAATTTAATTTTTGAAATTTAACTTCCACAAATTCCCTCAGACTATGTTCTTTCCCTGAACAGATAACAAGGTCAATCGGGTCTTTTTGCCGCAGCATCAGCCACATTGCTCTGACATAGTCCGGCGCATAACCCCAGTCCCTACGCACATCCAAATTACCCAGCGTTAAGCTATCCGATAATCCCCTGCTGATTTTAACGGCTGTACTGATAATCTTTTTCGTGACAAAATTGCTTTTTCTAAATACAGATTCATGATTAAACAGAATGCCGCAAACGGCAAACAACCCATAAGCCTGCCTGTAACTGTTCGTAATCCAATGGGCTGCGGCTTTTGATATACCATATAAACTTACCGGCATTAAAATCGAATCCTCATTTACCGGCAAATTTTCTCTTTTAACATTTCCGTACATTTCGCTGCTGGAAGCCTGATAAAATTTTATCCCGGGATTGACAATCCGTATCGCTTCCAGCAAATTCGCGACGCTGATAATGTTAAATTCCAGCGTTCCTATAGGCTGATTAAATGATAAACTTACAGAACTTTGAGCGGCAAGATTATAAACGTCAGTGAAATTCTCATCCTTAATAACCCTCATGATATTTGATAAATCCATCAGATTAACTTCCAAAAGATTTATCCGGCCTGCTATTCCCAGATATTGAAATTTTTGGCCGTCAACGCTATTCATATTTCTGACAATGCCCGTTACTTTATAACCTTCATCCAGGAGCAGTTTTGCCAAATAAGAGCCGTCCTGTCCCGTAAT
>VMTI01000259.1 GCA_013791675.1 bacterium
CCCCGCCCACTTTACATTGAGCACCTTCTGATTAGGCATAGCGCCGCCAAGCTCCCGGACAGTCACATTGCTTGTGGCATCCCTGTAAACAAATTTAAGCGTGGTTGTTGAAAGAGTCCCGTCAAAAATCTTTATTCCCGCGTCGGAGGTCGTGAATGTGTAGCTTGACGGCACCGTATCATATGCGGAATTCTTGCACAGGAATTCCACCGTTCCCTGATACCACTTCGCCGGGCTGAAGTCAGCGTTTCGGGCGGTCACTTTTATGGGAATAATTACCCCAGCCGTTGTTTCCGTCGGGAAAGGATCCCCGTTTGACTTCTGGAGAGCCAGCGAAGCGGCCGGCTTATAATAATGGAAAACGCTCTGCGATCCATCCGTCAGATTTGTCTCGGCGATGCTTACATTATCAACCGCTCTTGACTGTATCTTATATTCCTTATCGTCTTCCCATGTGACGTTTGACGAATTACAGTTCCAATTGCCCGCATTGAGAGTTGCCGTGTTGTAAATAACCGACACTTTCCATGACGAATTGGATATATCGTAATATTTAAAATCCCCGGAATTCTGCTGTATTGAAATTTCCGCATAATTCACGCCGCTTAAAGCGTCTCCGGCGGTGCCGCTGATTGTATTCATTGACTCATAACCGCCGCCGGAGGCCGGCGTCGTCACGGCCGAATACGGCTTGGATGTGTCATAGGTAAATAACTTGTTTACAGGCGCGGCTTCAAAATTTCCGGCGACATCAGCCGCGCGGCTTACAACCGTATAGACAGCGGCGTTCTGCCACGAAGGAAGCGAAATGCATGTCCACGATGACGCCCACACATAAGCGTTAGTATTTGTCCACTGGTTTGTCGTCGTCCATGAACTTCCTGTCCAGTAGTAAGACCCCGAAGAAATTTTTATCTGCACATAGTCTATCCCTGAATAACCGTCGTAAAATTCGCCCCAAATTTTCGTGTTTATCAAATTTCCCGTTGTGTAATATTCGCTTGAAGCGGCGGTGGACGGAAGTTTCACGGACGAAGTCGGTTTTACAACATCATAATAAAAAGTGCATTTACCAGTCAGAGCCTCTTTGTTGGCGGCGAAATCTTCAGCCTGCGAATAAATGATATATTTTTCTTCGCTGTTTACATAAAACACATTTCTGTCTGCGGCGGCAATATAAAATCCCCAGTCAGGCGTTGTAAAACTTGCGTTCATTTCATAAGAAGCGCCCCAGTAGGTGTTTCTCCACCAATTCCCGTCGCTGGCTCTCTGAATCCTCGCCCGCACATAGGAAACGCCTGTCCCCGGAGTATAGTCGGAAGCGGTGCCGGCAATGGTGCCGTATTTAACACTATAATAATCGTTATTTGAGGGAAAACTCACAAACGATTCGGGATGCGTTTCATCATACTTAAATTTCAGATAATAATTCAAATCGTTTTCGATGTCAGTCTGCGTCGTGTGATTATAAAGTTTTATATTCCCCGCCTCGTCCTCCGTTCTCATCCAGATGTGGTGTTCTATTCCGTCAACCCAGTTGATTCCGGTGACGTGCCAGACCTCATAAGAAGTCGTCGTCGTAGAATAGGCCGCAAGCCACACGGCAGATGCTCCCCAGCTCTTTGAAACATCATTCCAATAGACATTTTCTTCGCGCACGACAAGCTCTACTTTTTTAACGCCCGCCGTGCCGTCGGAAGCCGTTCCGTCAATATCGCTCAACGTGGACGCATTGTAGTAGCCGTCATTTGCAATGTTGTTTATTCCCGCGCCCGGGTCGGTGATGTCATTCTTAAAAGTTATGGTATTTGAAATACGCAGATTTCCCGCCTTATCCGTAATTCTTGCCCTTACCTCATAACTCGTGCCGTCGTCATGCCCCGGCGCGCCGAGGCCCGCGGCGCTTCCGTCGGGGCCGGTTGTGTAACTCCAATTATCCGTCGCAGGCACATAAGTCGCCTGCACCCATTTTTCATCGTTATCCCATGCAGACCCGGCCCAATACTGAATCGGCGCATCCGCTTTCTTTATCTGTAACTTAACTCCCGTTACATCTATGTCCGATAATCCGTCGGAAGCCGTGCCCGAAATACCCGTCATTGTTTTATAATAATTTAGGTTAACGGGGTATGCCACCTCACCCTGAGGAGTGTTTGTGTCCATCTTAAAAATATAGTTATTCGCGGTTGTTTGAGTATTAGCGGAATTATCGGTTGCGATAATGTCAACGCGATACTCAATACTATGAACAAACGCTGTACTGATCGCGGAAGTATAAGTCCATATCGTAGAGCCCGCGCAGGGGAGCCAGTAAATTGTTCCCTGCCATTTTACGCCATCCCAATAAGTTCCGTCAGAGTTTCTCGTTATTTTTATCTTATTATAATCCACAGCGCTTGCGAATGCCCCCGCGACAACAGGATTATCTGTAGCAGCTCCGGAAATTACCGTCATTGACGAATTGTAATATCTATAAGGATACGTGAAATTAGCAACGGGCTCCGTCTGGTCAAAAATTGTGCCGCCGGTAAACCACGAACCGTCATCCTGATTTCCGGCGAGGTCCTGCCCCATAATTTTCAGTTTATATTTATTGCCGTCAATGAGCGCCCCGTCAAACTGCGAGGCGGGAATTGACTGAACGGTTATCGTATCAACGCACTGAGCGGCGCTTAGTATCGCCGTGCAGGAAGAATTAGCAACCTCACCGTTCCAGCTTGATTCGGCGTAATAAACAACCTTTGTTTCACCGACAGTCATTTTTTCGCCGAGCTTAACTGCCGCATCCATTATTTTTACCGTCGCGCCGGTAGATGGCGTAATATTACTGAATGCCGGGGCCGTTCTATCCCATGTGAATGTCACAGTGGTATAATTCGTATTATAATTACCCGCCTCGTCATACGGCTGCATTATAACCTGATATTGACCGTCTGCCGGCTCGGGCACATTATCAAAAGGATTTTCAGAGTTTTCCAGCCATATATCCGTAGCCTTTGAATAACCGGCGTCAAACCATTTAGGGCTTGCGTTCATCCAATTGCTCTGGTTCCAGTAATTTGTGTTGGGCAAAGTTAATCCTCTGTAAGCTATTTTCACACCCTTCACATCTGAAACTCTCTGCTGACCGACAGTATAATCGGCGGCAGTACCATTAATCTCGGCAAGAGAATTATAATAACCGGCGGGAGAAGGCTGTGTTCCGCCGGAAAGAGGCTTTTGATTATCGTAAAGAATAAACGCCGTATGCGAAGATGTCTCAATATTTCCCGCTTTGTCAATCCCGGATTCGGTCAGACGATATTTATAACCCGACAGCCAGCTGACGCCCGTATAAGTCCATGAAGAAGTCCAAATACTCATATCGGGGTCACTAGTGTAAAGCCACTGTTCATTAACGTTCCATGCTCCGCCGTCCCAGTATCTGGTTGTATCGGTATTAAGTATCTGCAATTTTATATTATTCCATAACCCAGGGGCGGCGTCGTAACCTGTTCCTTTAACCAACGCAAGGCTGTTATAGTAATACGTGTAAGTCGTGGGCGCGATCATCCAGGATGACGGCGGAGAATTATCAATGATAATACCCACGCTGATATAAGACGACTCTACATTACCCGAAGGAGTAACCTTGTCTTTGGCCCTTGACTCTATCGTGTAGTTTCCGTCCTCTTTCCAGCACTCCGTCGGATAATCAACATCCCACTTCCATCCCTCGCCGATAGAATCAAAAGTCCCGTCGGACGGCGAACAGCTTATCCAGTAAGCGGCTCCCCATGAGCCTTTCCGATAAGAACCAAGCGTCGCGTTCTGAATTTTTATTTCAACACCACCCACTTTACCAAGCGCGTAGTCCCACGAAGTGCCCGAAATCTGAGCGAGCGTCGTCTTGTGCTCGCCGTCGGAAGGAGTTGTCGTCTGCGAATCCGGGGGCGTCTGGTCAATAACGAAATATCTGTCTGTCAATTCCTGCTCATATCCGGCAGGGCCCTGCCCCTTTGATTTAGCCAAATATTTGGTTCCGTTCACCCACGCCTTTGTTGAAATAGTGAAAGTCCACGGGTTGCCGGCGGGGAAAGATCCTGTGGGAGTATCAACAAGATTCTCATAAGAAGATCCCCACGATTCCGCATCGTTATTCCAGAAAGTTCCGTAAGACGGCGCCGATGACAGAATCACCCAGACATTATCCGCGGTGGTGTATTGGTCAGCCGTTCCCTGAATCTGGGAAGGCTTATAATAATAGTTGGGATTCAAATTTATTCCCAAAAGGCCTGTTATGACCGTATCCGGATAAGGAGATTTGAAAGTCCATGAATGATAATCATCAGCCTCAATATTACCCGCTTTATCAAAGGCCTTAAAGTACGTCCAATACACAACTCCGGCCGCCGTAGCTTCCCAACTGATCCCCGATGTGGTTATGTTCCAGTTCTGCCCTGTCGGATATATTTCACTGCCCCACACAATTTGGTCGCTAGTCCATCCACCTGCCCAATCCCAGAATTTAATAACCGAACCGCCGGAAACCATCTTAATTGCTATCTGAATATATTTGACTTCTCCCGGAAGTGTGTCCGCCGTTGTTCCATAAATACTATTCATCGTTTCATATTCTACTGCGTCGGCGGGAACAGTCATCCATGACTGCGGTTCGGTTGTGTCATAGACAAATGTCTGGGTAGTTATTGAAACTTCTATATTCGGGTTGCTCGTTCCGTCTGATGTGGTGTTGTCCTTTGCGCGGGAATTCACCACATAAGTCAAACCCTCCGAAAAACAGCCCGGAATTCCCGAAGTATAAGTCCATGAAGAAGCCCAGAGAGAGGCGTTCTGCCAGGCGTTTTCGGGAGATAAACTCTGCCAGATAGAACCGTTCCAGTAAATTCCTGTGCCGGAACCGGATGAAATCCTCACCTGCACATTGCCCACCCCCGTATTCCAATAAGGCGCGTCAGGATGGTCAACGGCTGTTCCCCATATTTTGGTAAGCGTCACATCACTTTCAAAAGGATTGACCGGTTTTCCCACATACGAGTCCGGAGCCGTTTTGTCATATATAAATGAAACGGTTTTTGTGCTTTCAATATTGCCCGCAAAATCTTTGTGATACGCGAAAATGTTATAGCGTAAACCGCCGGCGGGCGTTCCCCACGTGGGAGTTGTATTAGAAATCCAGTATTCCCCCGCATCATTTGAACTCCACGCAGAATTAGTTACCCAGGCTTTCGTAAAATCATCCCAGTAATAAGTCGCGCCGGCAGTAAGAGTCGGCGGCCTCTGTTGCGCAATTTTTATTTTTAATTCCGAAAGTCCCGAATTATTTGCCGGCTCATCCGTTGCCGTTCCCTCAATTCTGAACGGAACGGTGTTCCTGTGGCCGCCCTGCAGCGGGGCGGTGAAAACTGTAATTGGGGCGTCATTGTCAAAGAGAAACGTTATTGTCGTAAGATTTACATCAAAATTATTTTTGTTGTCCTTTGC
>VMTI01000293.1 GCA_013791675.1 bacterium
CGGTCAGCCAAGAAAAAACGCCGCTATGATTTTTTGGACACCGAACACTGAAGCTGATATACAGACATATTATATTTACAGGAGCAAAACACCAATTGCCGATGGTTCGTTTCCCGCGCCTTTAGTTGAAGTTTTTTCGCCGTATTATTATGACAATAATCTTGATGGTTCGCTGGATTCCGAGGGAAGACATGTTGATATTCTTGAAAACGGCACCACATACTACTACCGAGTCCGCGCGGTTGACAGAAGCGGAAATAAGTCCGCTTTTTCAAATCAGATAGCTATTGTTCCGAGACCGGTCCAAGTCACCTTCTGGGTTGATCCAAGGGCTAGCGGGCTGTCAGTTGCGTCCGTGGATATAGAGGGAGACGCGTTAGCATTCGGCGATACCAGCCCTCAAAGGGGCGTCATGGGATGGACACAATTGTTTTCCAACGGCGACGGGACATTTCAGAAAACCTTTGAGATGGATGATTCCGATTTTATAGAATACAAATACGTGATTACGACCTCCGGCGGAGGAAGGATAGGGGAGGGCGATGCGGGGTATTTATTCTTTGACCCCGGGGCAACCAGCGGCGCGGCACTCCGCGGCGAGATTTTTCTTGACGCCATACCGAATCTTGAGATTACGGATGAGGGCGGCGGCAAAATGACAATCGCCAATGTCTGGCAGTGGTATCAGGACAGAGCGCCGCGTATTCCTTCAGGAATAAGTCTCGAGGCTGTTTTCTGTCAAATCACTGTTTCCTGGACGAAGAATGTTGAGCCCGATTTGGATTATTATACGGTTCTCCGTTCAACTTACAGTTCAACGGAAGGTTTTTCTGAAATTGCGAAGAAAGATGAAAACGCGAATAATTATGTTGACGAAAAGCTGACGAACAATAACACGTATTATTATCAAGTCAGCGCTAAGGACAGGAGAGGCAACGAAAGCGCCTACACATCCGTTTATTCGGATTTTCCCAGGAGTGGAGACACAACCGCCCCTGCCGCTCCGTCGGGGCTTGTTGCTCACGGATGCGGTAATTATGGTTTGGGCGGCATTGAAATTAGCTGGGATTTGAATTCCGAAGGAGACCTCGCGGGATATAATATACACAGGTCAACGGAATCCGGTTTTACACCGTCCACATCAAATAAATTAAACGGCACGCTTATTTCGCCCGAAAAAGATTATTACACAGACGCCGGGATTTCGCAGGAAACGACATATTATTATAAACTTGCCGCGGTTGATTCGTCCGGCAACTCTTCTCCGTCCAGCGCTCAGCTTTACGGGCGCCTTGTACCGCTTGTTTTTAAGATAGACACGGGAAACATAAATCCGGCGAATACAGGAATTCTCGGAAATACCGAACCTCTCTACTGGACGGCGTCAAGCACAATGGCAAAGAGCGGAAATATTTACGGCATAACTATGGGCTTTATTTCAGGAACGACAATACAGTATCAGTTCGGATATAATAATCTTCAAACGAAAGAGCATGGTTTTTCCACTGATTCGGGTTACAGAGAATATCTCGTGCCGACGGCATCAAGCACGCTGAATAAGAACTGGGAGGAAAATCCTGACGGTGTTTCAGGGACAATCGGTTACCCCGGCGTAAATAAAGCGTATCTCTACTGGGACAGAGTGACAACGGCGGAAGATATTGCCGGATACAATATTTACAGAAATAACGGCGCGGGCGCTCCTACGATTCTTGTAAATTCAAGCCCCGTGAGTTATACACAGCCATACACGGTCACCGATTTGAATTCGGGAACGAATTATAGTTTTAAAGTGCTTGCCGCCGACTCGTGTTCTCCGGCGCTGGAAAGCAGCACATGGACTGTTGTTTCGGTATATATAAGCAGTCAGGTTTTTGTTCATTTTGGTGTTCCTTATTCTGCGGGTCTCAGTTCAAGCCCATGGGGAGACAGTACCCGCCTCAAAATGTATCTCGCGGTTATGTCTTCAACGCAGACATCCGTGTGGAGTTCGTCGGACAGGGCGGATATAACGGGGGGGCGTCAGGAGATGACGGCAGATGCGGACGCGGGAACATACAAAACTGTTGTGCCGCTTTTAAAAGGCGGGTATTATAATTTTTTGTTTTTTGCCGAAACCACATCAGACCCGCCGAACGGCCTCAAGGCGAATTATCAGTATTATGACACTGTCCAGAACACCGGAACATTTATAGTGTCAACTTCCTCAACTTCCATTGAGGGAGATCAGACGGGTGTTTTTTATCCCGCGGGCACAACGCGCGACGCCCGCCGCGTAATAAAGGTGCCTCAGTCTCTCGTGGATAATTCCACATGGTATGTTTACGCGAATTTCGGCTCAAGCCCGACTGCCCCGACCTATATTCAGGCTATTCCGTCGGACGGCGCCGCGGCGCTTTACTGGTCGGCTCCCTATGGGGCGGCATGGGTTAATATAAGGCACAATGAGCCGACAAGCGCAGGTGAGGAAATGAAAGCGGCGGATGTCGTCTGCGGCGGCTTTTATCATATTTATATGACGACTTTTACGCCCGGAAGTTTTTCGTCATACAAAATAACGGCGACTGTCGCGGGCACCGTCTTTTTAAAGAATTTCACCGGTCTTTCTAATAGCACAACCTATTATTTTCTGATGCGGTCTTCCGACACTTTCAAAGCGTCGGCCGGCGGAATAGGCGCGAATATTTGCAGCGTTCTATCCTCGACGGTAAGCGTTCGCCCTAATCCAAATTTTATTATTGCGAAAATACGCGTAAACAGCAATGCCTCTTCACCATGGCCGGCGGTGAGAAAATCAATAGCCATGCAGGAAGGGACAACGGTTTCGGCATGGGATAGCGACGGGCGCTCAAATGTGACGCCGACCGGAAGGGCTGTGGCGATGACCGCGCCTCTCGGACTTCCTGATGAACTTGAGTTTTCAGCGTCTCTCACCCCGGGAACGACATATAATTTTATTCTTTTTGCTCATTCAACTTACAGTATTTCCGGGCTTCTCGCTAATACAACTTACTTTGATACGGTTCCTGCGTTGGGCAGCGCGGGTATGCTGACTTCCATATCGACTTTAACGACAACAAATCACGGCAGTGTTTATTTCGGCAGTGTCGGCGGCACAGGGGACACAAGGAGAATTCTTTGCGCGCCGCGGGAGCTGGCAAGCGGAACAACTGTTTATGTTTTCTGCAATTTTTCCGGTGTTCCCGACACATCCGAAGTTTATGCGGTGCCGGTTAATTCTTACACAGTTCAGCTTGACTGGTCGCCATACGGGGCGTGGGGAGCAGGGGAAGAAACAAGCAAAGCCGCCGATGTGCTTGCCGGAGGAACTTATGAAATCTACCGTTCAAGCGTTAGTGAGGCGGGCCCATATATTCTGATACTTTCCACTTCGGGCGTTTCAGAATTGATGGATAATGACCGCGCGGCTGAGGGGGATAATATCGGGCTTCTGAAGGAGGTGGAGTATTTTTATGTTGTTGTCTCTTCCGACGCCTATTGCGGCGACGCGGAAAAGGCGCAAATACCGAATCTTTACCGACCAGGGGCGCCCGAATTCAGCACAGACGACGCCAGCGCAACACCGAGGGAGACGATACCCGTTTATTTTAAGGTGGATTACATCGGGCCGGAAAAGCAAAAAATATTTACGGCGATGCTTGCGCGGGGAATTAAAATCCGGGGCGCGGGAGCGCGGGCGGTGATAAGGTGAGAGACGAAATAGCGTGGCCCTTTGCGGGCTAAAAAGGAGGTGATGGAAAAAATAAAAAAGTAAAAGTCAAAATGTTGTTTAATTTTTAATGGCTGTTGGTAAAATTTAGGAGGGAAAAATGAAAAAGTTTTTGAGTTTTGTTTTGCTGTGCGGATTGATGTCAGGCACGGCTTTTGCGGCCATGGGAGGCGCTGGAGCCGCGAGCGGCTGGGGAGATACAAGAGTTCAGAAAAAAATCTCCATTCAGCAGGGCACAAGTGTCGCCGCGTGGGACATCCGCGGAGACATACTGATGGCTTCAACAATGACGGCTGTGGGAGACGGGACATACCTCATAAAGGTTGATAATCTACTCTGTCCCGGCGCAATTTACAACTATGTTTTTATGGCAGTTTCAACGTCGGCCCCGACAGGCCTTACATCCGGAACAACTTATTTCGACCCCACGCCGGACAGCGGCGCCGACGCGGGTTTTGTTGTATCGGCAAGTTCGGGGGGAGTTGGTCAACCAGCCCTCATCAACATATCGGGAGCGGGTTATTATAAAAAAATTGGGCCCACGGGCGGCGACAGCAGACGCATACTGGAAATCCCTTATGATGTGTCAAAACTCTGGGTGTATAATAACTACGGGTCAACGCCGAGCGTCACGAATGTTCAGGCATCCCCGACGGGCGCGGACAGCGTTACCGTGAGTTGGGAACATAACAGCGCATGGGGCACGGATGAAAAGTTTAAGCCGATTGACGTAATTATGGGCGGTAAATATTTGGTTTACCAATCCACGGGGCTTGCCTCGGTTTATGAGTTTTCCACTTCAACGCATGGTTACAGCACTTCAATCAGCACACAGGGACTTATAACGGGTTCAACTTATTATTTTGTTGTTGTTTCTTCCGACGCCTATGCGGGATTGACAAACACCCCGAATACCCCGGACGGTAATCTTGCAACTTATGCGTATAGCACCGTAATCTCAACAACGGCCGGCGGTACTGACGTTCCCTACAGCGCCAGCGCTCGTCCGTCAGCCGCTATTCCGGTTTATTTCAAGGTGGAAAAACCGAACTGGGATTACATTGAAGCAAACGGCTATCTTGTTTATCTGACGCCGGCCGGCGCGGACGGCAGATTTTATCCGAACAAGATACAGGGTAAAATCACCAGAGTGTGTATACCGCGAACATAGTGATGCGAAAAGGATAGGGGGTTTATGAATTAGTCCTGTTTATTGATTGCGCAGTTTTGTCCGCATACGGACAGAATTCCCCTTTTTGTAAAGGGGTGTCTTGCCTTATGGCGGGACGGGGTATTAGCGGGGCTAAAGCCCTTTCTACAGGAGTGTAAACAAAGCGGGACAGTCATGAGCAAATTGCGAAAGCGCTCCGGCGGATTTTCCGCGAACGCGCGAAAGGAAGGTTGAATAAGATGTGTAAAACCCGCGGGGTGAGGCGTGAGGAGATATTGGTAAAATGAATAAAATTGTAAAAATGTGCATTGCCTGCATGACGGTAGGCGCGGCATTTTTAATTTTTCACTTTGCTTCATATCCGCTTTACGCCTATTCCGGTATTCCGTCGTCAGGGAGCATAAAAGGCGTTTACATAAGCGGTAAAACACCGTCTCATTTGAAGGAAGGCGATGTGGACTTCTGGGAAGGCGTCGTTTCTTCAATGACCTGGCAGTCAACGGGCACTTGCTGGGGAAAGCCGGTGAGTCTGATACCGGGAAACACATACTATTACAAGTATGCGATAGAATACGGCACCGGTTCTGTGACGACGCGGATATGGGAACAAACTAACTTCTGGCATTCGGTTTATGTCGGTTATGAGAATAATGTTTATGTTGACGGCAATTTCACAAAATCAATTCCGGCATCTTCGGTTATGGATAACTGGGCGGGGGCTCCCTCCCCCCCGCAGGATCCTGTTGTGGAAGTTGACGACAGCCGCGTAAAAGTTAAATGGACAGTTCCGCATTTCGGCGGCTTCGGCCTGCTTGACAATAAGGGTTATCTCATTTATCTTTCCACCGACAGCATAAACTGGAAAAATTACAACGACACTTCTACGCTGATATCTCCGGATGCCGCGCAGGTTGAGATAGAGTCACTAAAAAACAACGCGACTTATTATCTGAGATTGAGATCTGTAGATAAGTACGATTACGCGGATATTGACATAAATTCAGAACTCTATCCCACCTCGTCCGCGGAGCGCACTTTCCGCTGGAATTATTCTCAAACCGTTAAGTTCAGGCCGAATAAGAGGATAAAATGCAGGTTTGCGCTGACGTATCCGGGACAGGATGAGATTTCCCTGTCGTTGAACGGGAGAAAATACGCCCTTAAAAAGGAAGGGGAATACTACACCTCATGGGTGACGCTTACGGAAATGGAGATATACAGTTATTTGTATCAAAGTCCGAGCGCGGAAGATCCCTCCGGCGCAAGGCTGGTAAAAATCATTGATATAGACGGCGACGGAAAGTTCTATGTTTTTGATACATGGGGAGTGAGCACGGCGGATTCTCTGCCGGAGGCGATAATCGGCTGGAAAATTGTATCAAGCACCGGTGATATTAATTTTTCATGGAAGAAAAACCCCGAATACGACGACAATGTGACGGTTTACAAGAGCACCGACGGGCTGAATTGGAGTGTTGTTATTTCTACGGGCGGTTCGGGATTTTTGTGGAACGTTTCGCTTGCGGGGAAGAAATATTATTTTGCGATAGGTTCTTTTTTACTTCAGTCCGCGCCGCAGGAAGTGGATACATCAACATCTTCCGTCGTGAAAATACCGGAGGCGCTTTTTGTAAGCGGAATAGTGGATCAGAAATTTACAGCCGAGCCTTATTCCGATAAGGTAAAGATAACATGCAGCGCTCCGTTTAAGAAGAATGACTCATTTGCCGGCATATACTGGGTTTTAAAATCGACGTATAACCGGAATATCGTTCAGGGGTCGGAGATTGACTGGGAGAAATATGAATTTATTGCGAAAAGGAAAGGTTTTTCGCCGGCTGAGGCGCTGAAGTTTTATTCAAAAATTTCGGATATCCCTCTTCAAACATTTTATCTGTGGAATATGAATATTTTCGGCAATGGCGAAGTTTATTGTTCCAACCCTGATGTATTTGTCACGCCGCAGGAAGTGGATAAAAACGGCGGTTATTATTGCAAGACAGCCGGTATCTTTTTTCCGAAAAAGTCGCTTTCCGCGAAAAAGGCATTTCTGACAATATACAACAGAGAAGAGATAGCCGATGCGAATAAGTTTAAAGAACTTTCGGCGAAGATAGAAGCGGCGAATACGCAAGCGGGGCAGATTTCATATCAGCAGGAAATGGCCACTTCTACGATATTTATGTTCAATCTCAGGAAAATGGACGGTACCTTGCTGGAAGAGGAATTCAGAAGGCCCGTTGAAATAACTCTGCCTTATCCCGCCGGAGCAGACACGGAGAACATCGCCGCTTTTTATCTTGACGAGGAATATAATTTTTGGAAGCGGGTAAAAATAGGGCCGCATTTTGAAAAACCGGAGATAAACATTTCCAGCGTCACGATTACTTTCAGGACAATGCATTTTTCGGTTTTTGCGCTTATGACGGTGGCGGGAGAACCGGATCTTTCAAACGCTGTGATTTATCCCAATCCTTTTAAGCCTTTTGATAAAAAGTTTGAGACAGGGGCGGTTTACAGCGCGGGGAATCAGTACTCCGGAATTCATTTTACAAAGTTGACTTCAAATACGAAAATAAGGATATTTACTATTGACGGAGTGCCGGTGAGGGGCGGTTTGCAATCTTCTAACGACGGCACCTGTGTGTGGGATGCCAAAAATGACGATGGAAGAGATGTGTCTTCGGGGCTTTATCTTATTCTTGCAGAGGATCCGAACGCGCTCGGCGAAAAGAAATTTATAGGCAAGGCGGCAATAATCCGATGAAAAAGAAAAATAGGGACGGAGGTAATTAAATTGCCAAAAATTCCAAGAATTATAGAAAAATGGAAGCATGGGGTTTTGAAGTGAAGCGTTTATTTTCTTTAAAAAATCATTGGATAATTTATATTCTTGTATTTTTAATTACCTCCGTCCCTA
>VMTI01000260.1 GCA_013791675.1 bacterium
AGAAAACATTATCCTGAGAAATTGAGCGGCGGATTCGTTTTTTGTTTTCAGGCCCTCAAAGGCAGCAGCGCCGGGGCTGCCATCGGGCAATTTATAATTTATAAGGTCTTCCGCTGATACAAAAACCATGTAAGGCACATCCGGAAGTTTGGATAACGCCTCTATGCAGGAATAATCTTTTACAAAAACAACGCGCGGAAAATTAGCAAAAAGCGAGGAAAAAGCATTTTTCCATTTTTCATCACCGTCTAAGCTGCTTTCCAGGTCGGCGAGAATACCGCAGTTCTCGCGCGAAGCCAAAAAAATTTCATAGTCGGTTTTTCTTGAAGCAGCCTGATCCCGCGCGGCTTCAAGGCGGTATATTTCCTGTCTGACGGAATCAGAAACGTCTTTTATACTCTGTTCTTTTTCCCGCTCAAGTGCGATATTCCCGCGCAGAGCCTTTGCGCCCTGTTCAAATTCTCTTATGGATTTCTCCGCGTCGCTATTTGTTTTTTTTGTATTTTCTATTTCATTTCGCACGGATGAAACATATTTTTCAAGTTCCGATATTTCTAAAGTGTATTTCGCGGTCAAACGGTTTATTTTCTCTATTTCAATCTCCGATGACCCGATGTCATTTGTGACAGCGCTGGATTCCCTGAGCGTTTCAAAAAGCGTGTGTTTAGCCGCCTGAAGTTTTTCGTCAAAAGATGAAGCTTCCTCATCCATCATCATCTTTATCGTCTCAAATGCTCTTTTCATTTCGTCTTTCCGGCCGAGAAGGCTCTCATATTCGGGCATTTTAGCGTCAAGCGCCCGTAGCGTTTCCTCCATGCGAAGCCTGGAGGATTTCAGCTCTCCCGGAAGTTCGGAAAGCCTTGCGGAGGTAGATGACAGCCTTTCCTCAAGAACATTTAACTCGGAAAATACATTTTTTGAGGACGAACGCTCGCTGTAAAGTTTTTCCTCCGTCATATCAAGATCTATACGTTTTTTATCCACGACGCCGTTGGCTATGGACATCGCCGCGCGGCATTTTGTAAGTCTGTCGGAAGAAGCGTCAGACTCTTTCTCCATAACGCCCTTTCTCTCGTAGTAATCTTTGTAATCCAGAAGAATGTTGCTGATTATGCCTGTATCAAGCTTGACTTTCAAAACTTCAAACCTTTTGGCTTTTCTCGCCTGGGAGTCAAGCAGTTTGATTTCATTATCAAGTTCGGAGATAATATCCTGCACCCTGTTGAGGTCATCGCGCGTCCTTTTTATGCGCCTTTGCGCCTCATCGCGGTGAGCGCGGTATTTTGTCACGCCCGAGGCTTCATCAAAAAGAACGCGAAGATCCTCAGGAGATGATTCCAGAATAGCCCTGACCTCTCTCAGCTCAAGCGTTGAATAAGTGTTTGAAACAACGCCTGTATTCATGAAAAGCTCTTTTATGTCTTTGAGGCGAACGCTTTCTTTATTTATGAAATATCCGGATTCGCCGCTTGCGTAAAGTTTTCTGGTGATAAGCACTTCCGCCACATCCATGCTGAGCCATGAATCCGAATTGTCCAGCATAAGATTCACCTGGGCGAATCCCACCTGCTGGCGGCTAGCGGAGCCGTGGAATATAACATCCCTCTCCTTGAGGCAGCGCACGCGCCGGGGGTTTGTTTCGCATAAAACCCAGCGAAGAGCGTCAACTATGTTGCTTTTTCCGCAACCGTTAGGCCCCACGACAGCGGTAACACCGCTTTCAAAATTAATTCTGACTTTGTCTGCGAATGACTTAAAGCCTTGAATTTCAAGATATTTTAAACGCATAATTGCAGAATACTATAAAATGCACCCGTCAAAATCAAGAAGGGAAAATGGGGACTGAAGTTTTGCCATAAGGATTTTTCAACAAAAAATTGCCGTTCATTCTTTTTCTCTGATTAAATCATAATCTTTTCTAAATTTATCGGGATTTGTTGTCAAAAATCCACCGGGTGG
>VMTI01000079.1 GCA_013791675.1 bacterium
GGCGGTCTCAGGAATCTAATGCAACACTCACAGAGAAAAAGTAAAATAAAAGAAAGGGGGAATTGCTGTGAGGAATTGTTATTATCAAAGATTGAGTTTACAAGACCGCGAAGAAATAAGCCGCGGATTAGTGACAGGTTTATCTATCAGGGACATTGCCGAAAGTTTATCCCGGGCGCCGAGTACGATAAGCCGCGAAGTCCGCAAAGGAAGCGCGACCCGTTCTACATACCGGGCGCATACGGCACAAAACAGAGCGTTGCGGAATGCCAAAACCCGACGAGAGAGCAAGCGCAAGCTAATGGCTAATCCGGAATTAAGAGAATATGTCCATGCGGGTTTGAGAAAGAAATGGTCGCCTGAGCAAATTGCGCAAATCCTGCGAAAAATGTATCCTTTAAATGGAACCATGCGTATATCACATGAAGCGATTTACAGTTATCTCTATGTGCTGCCGAGGGGAGAGTTAAAAAAAGAGCTTTTGAATTGTTTACGGCGGAGTCATAAGAGACGGAGGAAACGAAGCGGAACAAAAGAAGCGTCGCCGAGAAGCATAGCGGACATGCTCAGCATAGAAGAGCGTCCTGCGGAGGTGGCGGATCGCACAGTGCCCGGTCATTGGGAAGGCGATCTTCTTATCGGCAGAAACAGACAATCGGCGCTGGGAACTCTTGTGGAGAGAACGACGAGGACAACAATTTTAGTTCCCCTGCATTCTAAAAAAGCAAGAGAGGTGAGAAAGGCTTTCGCCGGAAAAGCGCTACGATTACCGGAAGAAATGAGATTGACGATGACCTATGACCAGGGACGGGAAATGGCCGAGCACAAATTGTTTACAAAGGAAACGAAAATGAAAGTGTATTTTGCACATCCCGCCAGTCCATGGGAAAGAGGAACGAACGAAAATACTAATGGCCTCATCCGTCAGTTTTTTCCGAAAGGAACGGATTTTAACAAAGTGACCAGGAAAGAAATAAAAAATGCGCAGGATCTGCTTAACGGCAGACCGCGAAAAGTTTTGGATTGGGAGACACCTTATGATGCGTTTAAAAAGTTGGTTGGTGTTGCGTTAGAAACTTGAGACCAAGTAGTTTATTATTTGTTTTTTTCAATTTTTCTTTTGCTCAAACGGAAGATACAATTGTTGTCTCATACAGTCCTGAATATTATTCCACTGAAGATGTAGTCTATGTAAGTTTTTCTCCTGATTATATCCTGCCACTTCCGACAGAAGATTCAATTCTGATTTCATTCACCCCCGACTATATTCCTCCACTCCCAATGGATGATACAATAATTGTTTCTTTTACTCCCGACTATATCCCCCCTTTACCAAAGGAAGGTAATATTGTGGTAAGTTTCACCCCCGATTATTTACCGCCTCTTCCGACAGAAGGAAATATTCTTGTTTCGTTTACGCCGAAGTATCAGCCGCCGCTTCCAACGGAAGGAAATATTCTTGTTTCATTTACGCCTGACTATTATGCTATTTCATCAAGCACAGATGGAATTGTAAATCTTTCTTATAAGCAGGCGACATTGTTAGGAGAGACAACCACACCTTATATTATAATTGAGCCGACAACAACGGAGAAAGGAATAATTGCAATATCGTCGGCAAGCGAAAGCGGGTTTGGCGTATTCAGCGAGTTATATGATATTGGCCCGACCGAAACAGTATTTATTCCGACCGCCACTTTGACTTTTATTTATTCCGAACCACCATTTGATGAGACGCTGCTTGATATTTACAGATGGGAACAAACAGAATGGCAGAAGCTAACTGCCGTTGAAAGAGATACCGCAAACAACTGGATAAAGGTTGAGCTTAGCGATATTGCTTGTATTTTTGCACTGCTTTATAAAATCCCCGATATAACACCACCGGTGACTGAATTAAAAGTATTGGGGGATTATTACGTTTCGGCAGATACTCAAAATTACGTTTCATCCCGTTCAAGTTTCTGTTTGACTGCGTATGATCCTGTAGTAAATGGAATTTCATCAGAAATGGATTACACAGAATTCAGAATAGACAACGATATTTTCTGGAATGTTTACGAGGGAACATTTACATTAACGCAATACATAAGCACGGATACATTAGAAGGCGAGCATACAATAGGGTACAGAAGCAGAGACAGGAAAGGAAATATAGAGGAAGAGAAGGTATTTGCCTTTTTGGTTGATGTGGAGCCGCCGTTAACGGAGTTGAAGGTTGAAAGCTCAAAGTTAAAAGAACATAGCGGTATTTTTTATGTGACAGGAGATGCGAGATTTTATTTAGAAGCAGAGGATAAATCCCCCCTGTATTCCCCTTTTGAAAAAGAGGGAAATTCAGGGGTGAAAAAGATTGGATACTGGATAGACGAAGAAGAATATCACTGGCGTATAGTCGTGGATACATCGCAGCCGCTTAATGTCGGAATTCCTGAAGATTTTCCGTCGCAGTATTTTGCGGAAGGAAGTCATAAAATAGGTTATCGTTCAATAGACAATGTGAATAATATTGAGCCGACAGCAATCAGGGAGATTTATTGTGATAAATCACCGCCGCAGATAACAATTGTTTCACCGAAAGCGGGGGAAATTTATATTGCGAAAAAATCCACAATCACAATTGATTTTACTGTCACGGATAACAGTGACCCTGAGCCGGAAATTTCAGCATACCTTTTCAATGTGGAGAAGAGCAGCGCAATAGCGGTTGTTAAAAATCAAACAATAGAGCCGCTTGATATTGAATCCGGCTTTTGGACTTTAATTATTGAGGCGACTGACTGGATGGGACATTTTTCTTCTTCTACAACAGGGCAATTTGAGGTTATACATGATATTCTGCCGCCTAGAACGGAAATCGTTGCGGGACAACCGAGATACATTACCGAGACAAGCACATTTGTCGCCAGGGAAACGCAATTTAATTTAAGTGCGGTGGATGATATGGTGGAAGTCGGAGATGCAATCGGATTGGGAGTAGAGGAAACAAGGTATTCAATAAATCAGGGAACATTCTCAGTTTATACATCCTCGTTCACGCTTTACGAAGAAGGAGAGAATATAATCAAGTATTACAGCAGTGATACTGTGGGAAATACGGAGGAAGAAAATAGTCTTTTGGTAATTGGTGATTTTAGCGAGCCGCAGACGGAAGTTTCAATTTCAGAGCCGAAATACAAGAATTATATTACATCGCGGAGTTCGGTTGTCTTAATTGCTGAAGACAAAGGCGTAATTCCGAGCGGGGTAAAAGAAACAAAATACTCAATCAATAACGGAGCATTTGCTTTTTATGCTTCGCCGTTTACACTTTACGGGAATGATGGAATTTATACGGTAGATTATTACAGCCGGGACAATGTTTTGAATCAAGAAATCATAAAATCAACAACAATAAAAGTTGACAACACCGCGCCTGAAACAGCATTAAGTGTGGGTGCGCCGCAGTATGAAGCGGGCGGAAAGATTTACATATCCGAGGAAACGGGGATAACGTTATCGGCGATTGACCCTGTTATAAATGAAGTAGCGTCGGGATTACAATATACGGAATACAGAGTAAATGGCGCCGTCTGGCAAACATATTCAACGCCACTTACATTAACAGAGGGAATCAGGGTACTGGAATACAGGAGCATTGACAATGTAAAGAACACGGAACAAATAAAGAGCATAACATTGCATGTTGACGAAACTGCTCCGGAAAGTAATTTAACAGCGGGAACTCCGCGGTATCAGTCAGGAGACAATCTTTATGTAACTTCGTCAACAATTTACACTTTAACTACGGTTGACCCAATAATAAATGAAGTTGCCGCAGGAGTGGACTACGCTGAGTATAACGTAGATGGTGGAGAATGGGCAAAGAAAGTAGGGCCGGTTACAGATTACCAGTTGCCAGTTACATTATCAGAAGGCGAGAGGATAATTTATTTCAAAGGGACGGACAACGTTGAAAATAAAGAAGCAGAGAAATCTCTAACAGTTTTAGTGGACAACACTGCCCCTGAAACAACGCTCGCAATTAGCCAGCCGAAATACATAGTTGACGGAAGTACATATATAACTTCCAATTCGGAAGTCATTCTTTCGGCAACAGATATAATTTCAAATGGCGTCACATCGGGAGTGGCATTGACGGAATACAGAATAGACGGAGGGGGCTGGATAATTTATCAGGCAGAGCAAGCTCTGCAACTACAGGAAGGGATTCGCACAGTGGAATATAGAAGCATTGACAATGTGAATAACACGGAAGAAATAAAAAGCATAACACTTTATGTTGACAACACTCCTCCGGTGACGGCGTTGATGATGGAAGGGAGCAGATACACGAAAGCAGACGGTATGTATGTGACATCGGGGACGACGTTTACGCTTACGGCGGAGGATCCTGTTGTGGGGGATGTGTCGTCGGGAGTGAAGGAGACGAAATACCGTATATTAAGCAGTACGGGAGTTTATGAGGACTGGAAATTATATCAGGAAGAAAATCCCCCTTCATCCCCCTTTGATAAAGGGGGAATAAGAATTGTTGGCCCCGACGGTATTTATATGATACAGTATTACAGCGCTGATAATCTTGAGAATACGGAAATCGTCAAATCAATAACGATGAAACTGGACAATGCCCCGCCGGAGACGGAAATTATCGCAAATGAGCCGCAATATATTTCGGAGGGTAAAATTTACATTTCACCGCAAACGCAGATAGAATTGATTGCGATTGACCCGCTCATAAATGAAGTTGCTGTCGGTGTAGAGGCAGTGCAATACAGAATAAATGCCGGAGAGTGGAAAGTTTATACGGGGACAATCACGCTGACAGAGGGAGTAAGAACAATTGAGTATTACGCTTATGATTATCTGGAAAACACGGAACAAATCAAATCACAAACATATTATGTTGACGGCACGCCGCCTCTCAGCGCTATCAGCACGGGAGAGCCGCAGTTTGAAGCATTCGGCTTAACAATAATAACGCCTGAGACGCAGATAAGCCTCGCGGCAAACGACCCTGAAATTAATTCAGTTGCCAGCGGGGTAAACCATACTCAATACAGAATAGACCCATCAACGTTCACGGAAACGCTGTGGGAAGTTTACACGGGGACATTCACGCTGACAGAAGGCGAGCATGCGGTGGAATACAGAAGCATTGATAATGTAAATAACACGGAAGCTGTAAAAAAAGAGGCTTACACGGTTACATACATAAGCAAATATGCCGCATACGGCGAAGAAGGAGTAAAAGCGAGCGGGCAGGGAGAAATAGTCGGAGATGTGAGGTCAAACGGACAGGTGAAAGTCGCGGGACAGGCAATGCTCGACGGCGATGCGTCGGGAGAGACGGTTGAAGTTGACGGAACAGAAGCTGAAAGTGCGCCGGGGCGTGCAAAAATAACAGGAGAAATAGAAGAAGGCGCGGAAAAGATAAATCCGTGGTGCATAGACCTTGACGCGATAGAAGAAACAGTTGCGGAAAACAATAATAACGAAAAGCTGGAGCTAAAAGACGGAAAGCTGCAGATAAATTCAAACAAGACAGTGACGATAAC
>VMTI01000053.1 GCA_013791675.1 bacterium
AGTATCAAACCTATCTATATTTGTCAAGTATTTTAAGCCCGCGAAGATTACTTCTGGTTTGTTTTACTGTTTACTTGTTGTTTGTCCTCTCTAAGAGAGGTGCGAAGAATATTTCATTCTTCATAGCTGTCCATGACCATTGGGCAAAAAGGGGACGTCCTGCATTTTCTTCTGCATTTTCTCATTCGAACAGAGGATACTATCCGACGGGACTGAACGTCCGCCTTTTGTGTTTATTGCAAAATTTAATACACTCAGAAATTAAGAATGGCAAAAAGAGGATAAAATATGGTGGAAATCGGAAAATTCAATAAATTGAAAGTGGTGAAACATGTGGATTTCGGCGTTTATCTGGACGGCGGAGAGCTGGGCGAAATACTGATGCCTATCAGATATGTGCCGGACGGATGTAAGGACAATGATGTTGTGGAAGTTTTTGTTTACAGGGACTCCGAAGACCGCGTCATCGCCACCACAGAACAGCCCTATGCCGTTATAGACGATTTCGCTTTTCTGAAAGCTGTTTCTGTGAACAATATCGGCGCCTTCCTTGACTGGGGGCTGATGAAAGATTTATTCGTGCCATTCCGTGAACAGGAAAAAACGATGGAAGAAGGCGAATCTTACGTCGTGAAAATATATCTGGACACAAAAAGCGACCGTATCGCGGCTTCATCAAGATTGACGCGTTTTCTGGATAAAACTCCCGCCGATTATAAAGAAGGGCAAAGCGTTGATCTGCTTATATGCGGCCTCACCGACCTTGGCTATAAAGCCGTCATAAATGATTCTCACATGGGTATAATTTACAAAAACGAAGTTTTTCAGAAAATAGATATCGGCTGGAACGTCAAAGGCTTCATCAAAAAAATAAGAGAAGACGGGAAAATCGACCTCAGCCTGCAGGAGGCCGGACACGAAAGAATAGGCGGCGCCGCTGAAATTATTCTTTCTAAAATAAAAGAAGCCGGCGGATTCATTCCTGCCACGGACAAAAGCGCGCCCGACGTCATTTACAAATTATTCGGCGTGAGCAAAAAAGTTTACAAGAAGGCCTGCGGCGCGCTCTACAAAAAGCGGCTGATTTTAATTAACGAAAAAGGCCTTAAATTAACAGATAAACCCTGACAGCTTTTATCTATCTGCTTTTCACTTTTTAAAATTCCCCTTTTTGGTAAAAGGGGTGTCAGACCAAAGGTCTGACGGGGTATTCAAAGTTGTTTCAGAAGATTTTTGGCGTCTTTTATCTTTTTGCTGTCCGGATATTTTTTTATAAATTCTTTAATGCTTTCCTGCGCATCTTTTTTGTCTTTGTTAAGAACATACGCCAGGCACAAACTGTAATCCGCTTTTTCATTAAGGAAACTATCCGGATACTTCCCTGCGAACTCTTTTAAAAGCGCGATGGCGTCCGCGCTTCTTTCTGTTTTCATTTCAACACCCGCGAGTTTGATATACGAAAGCTCCGCCCACCATGTTCCGGAATAATTCTTAATTATGTTATTGAATTCCTCTTCGGCTTTCTGGGTGATGTCGTTTTCAAGAAAGCTCTGTGCTTTCAAATACAAGACCGCGGCTTCTTCATCCGCGTCGTCATTTTCGCCGGACTCGTCCGCTACTTCTTTCTTTTCCTCTTTTTTTACATCAGCTTTCTCCAAAATTTCTTTCGCTTCAATTCCTTCTTCTTTCACTTCGGCTTTTTCCGCGTTGATCTCCGGAGATTTAATCAGCGATTCCTCGTCCGCGGCATTAACAGCCGCGGGGCCCAAAAGCAGTCCGAAAGCAAACACAGCCGACAAAATAAAAACGTTTTTTTTCATGTTCATCCTCCCTGTTTCTTTTTACTCAATTCGCCGTTTATGATTCTATTTTCCAGCAGTCGTCGCCGAACTTATCCTCAAGCTTATTGAGGAATTTTGAATCCACAGTGACGCCGAAGCCCGTTGCCCACCGCCATTTTCCGCGCGCTTTTGTGTTCAGCACCAGCGATACCTGCGTGTTGCCCGGATAATTCTTGAGCTCTTTGACAATCTCTCCTATGTATTTTTCGTCAAGCCCTGAAGTATTCATATAAAGCTTGAGCTTTTTGGGTATTTTTCTGAAAGCTTCCTTCGCCGAATAAAACTTTTCGCCGGAAAATCTTTTCCCTGAGGCGGCATCCGTGAGAGTGCCCCTGACGGCTATTATCATATCTTCCTTTAACTCCGGCATATCCGCCGGAAGCCTGTCTTTATATCCGATGAGTTCAAGAACGCCTGTAAGGTCTTCCAGCTTAATGACAAACATGTCCTTCCCTTTTTTTGTTTTCAGGTTTTTTATTTCTTTAACAATGCCCGTCAGCGTGTGCTCGGACATACCGCTCGTTTGCAATCCCGCAAGCGTGGATGTCCTGAAATAACGGAAATATTTTTCGTAGCGCGTGAGCGGATGTCCCGTGAAATAAAAACCCAGCGCCTCTTTTTCATATTTAAGCTTCTGCGTTTCCGTCACCTCGCCTTTTAATTCCACCGACGGCGGAGGCGCCGAAAAAAGGCTGGCCTGCCCCGATATCCTGTCTCTGTTTTCGCTTTCGGCTGAGGCGAGCATTTTATCCAGCTCATTGAGTATCGTCACGCTGTCGCGCGAAAGCGCCCAGCAGGCGCCGGATTTAACAAGAAATTCCGCCATCCTTTTATTGAAAGAGGTCAGTCCCGCGGCGCGGCTGAGAAAATCATTGAAATTCAGAAATTTACCGTTCTTATTTCTGTCTTCAACAAGTTCCGCACAGGCTTTTTCGCCGGTGTTCTTCACAGCGAGCAAGCCGAACAAAATGGTTTTTTCGCTTTTGGAAGTGAAATAAACCTCACTGCTGTTTATATCCGGCGGCTTCACCTTAAGTCCAAGCCTGCCGCATTCGGTAAGATACTGAGAAAGTTTTTTTTCGTCGCTCACGACAGAATTAAGGAGCGCCGTCATAAATTCAAGCGGAAAATTCGCCTTCAGATATGCCGTCTGATAAGAAATAAGCGCGTAAGCCGTTGAATGGCTTTTGTTGAAACCGTATTCGGCGAAATGCACCAGTGTTTCAAAAATCTCGCCCGCAAGTTTTTCGGGAATCTTATTTTCGGCGCAGCCGCTCATGAAAGCTTCTTTCTGCTGTTCAAGGACAGACATGATTTTCTTACCCATGGCTTTTCTGAGCACATCCGCCCTGGCGAGAGAAAAACCCGCCAGCGCCCGCGCTATAAGCATCACCTGCTCCTGATAAAGTATTACTCCGTAGGTCTCCTGCAGAATATCTTTAAGAAGCGGATGCGGATAATCATAGGAGCGCATCCCGTTTTTTCTTTCAATAAATTCATCAACCATACCCGCCCGCATGGGGCCCGGCCTGTAAAGCGCAAGCACCGCGCTTAAATCGGTAAAAAGAGTCGGTTTCATTTTGCGGAGTATATCCCTCATTCCCTCGCTCTCCACCTGAAATATTCCGGCTGTATGCGCCTGCGAAAGCATCTGAAATGTTTTTTTGTCGTCGCGGGGCAGATTTTTCAGATCTATTTTTATTTTTGTGTTTTTGTGCACGGCCTTAACGGCGTCCTGTATAACCGTGAGCGTTTTAAGCCCGAGAAAATCAACTTTAAGCAAACCCATTTTCGTGAGATAGTCGCCGTCATACTGCGTTATAATGCCGCTTTTGGAACGCGCCAGCGGCACAAAGTCGCTGATTTCGCCCGGCGTTATAACAACCCCCGCTGGATGAACGCCGAAATGCCTCTTTCTCCCTTCTATACGAATAGCTTTCGCGAGAAGCTCTTTTATCAGCGGGTCATAGGCGGCCATCTTCTTTATGTCGGCGGAATTGTCCGAGGCTGTTTTTATATCTTCGCCCACGGGTATAAGCTTCGCGAGCTTATCGCATTTCTCTATGGGCAAACCCATAACTCGCCCGACGTCTCTGACGGCGCCCTTAGCCAGCATCTTGCTGTATGTTATTATCTGCCCGACGGAATTTTCACCGTATTTTGCTTTAACATACTCAATAACTTCCATTCGCCGGGTTTCCTCAAAATCAATATCCAGATCCGGCATGCTTATTCTGCCGGGATTGAGAAACCTCTCAAAAAGAAGAACGTATTTAAGCGGGTCAATGTCGGTTATGTTGAGCAGATACGCCACTATGCTGCCGGCGCCGGAGCCTCTCCCCGGGCCCACAGCGATACCCTGCGTGCGCGCATAATTTATAAAATCCCACACAATAAGAAAATACGACGAGAAGCCCATGTTCTTTATGACTTCAAGCTCCATGCCCATTCTGTCAGACACCTCTTTTGTCTTTTTCCCGTAACGCGGCGCCACCCCTTTTTCGCAGAGTTTTTTCAGATAACCGAAAGAATCCTCGCCCTTGGGGGGTGTATAAGAAGGAAGCCGCAAATGTTCGAAATCCATCTGGACATTGCACTTTTCCGCGATTTCCAGCGTGGAATCCAGCGCCTGCGGCACTTCGCTAAAAAGCTCAAACATCTCATCCCCGCTTTTAAGATAAAATTCCTGCGTAGAAAGCCTGAGCCTTTTAGGGTCGTCCAGCGTGGTGCGGGTGCCGATGGCGAGTGCTATATCCTGCACCGCAGCGTCCGCTTTAAGCGAATAATGCACATCATTTGTGGCGACGGTTTTCAAATCAAGCCGCCGCGCTATTTCAATAAGGTCTTTCAGCACAGCCTTCTGTTCGGCCATACCGTTATCCATTAACTCTATGTAAAAATCGTCGTTAAAAAGTTCCTTCATTTTTTTTGCCGCGGACAGCGCCTCGTCAAATTTCCCGTTCCTAAGAAGAAAAGCTACCTCGCCCTGCAAACAGCCGCTCATGACGATAAGCCCGTCGCTGTATTTTTCAAGAGCCGCTTTATCTATGCGCGCGCGGTAATAAAAACCCTTGCTGTACGAATAGGAACTGAGCTTTGTGAGATTTCTGAACCCCGTATCATTTTTTGCCAGAATAGTGAGATGATAATTTTTCCTCGCGTAAGAGGCCTTTGTGTCCGAGGCGTCGGAGCCGGACGCAAGATAAAACTCGCTTCCGAGAATGGGCTTCAGCTTTGCTTTATGGCAGGTCTGATAAAATTCCGGCACGCCGAACATATTTCCGTGGTCCGTGATGGCGAGGGCTTTCATTGAATTGGCCCCTGCCGCCATAATTAGGTCGCCGGGATTACCTTTTCCGTCAACTATCTGCGAAACACCGTCCAGAAGGCTGTATTCCGTGTGCACATGCAAATGAACAAATTCTCTCATAATTCCCCTACAAAAATACCTCCATCTCTTCTCTGCTTTGCACTCCATCCACAGCCCCGTGAGACGGTGCAGCTACTTGTTTATAGCCTGTCTATAATATAGCACATTTGAAACAAAATTTTTACCTGAAAAGTTAATTTTGATATGAATCTTCACGGGTATCTGCCGCTATCATTGAAACAACCTTTTCCCGATTGTCTATCGTATAAAAAAATCTATAATCGCCTATTCTATATCTCCACGTATCAGGATTATACGCCCTAAGTTTTTTTATATTCTTGCCAAAATATGGGTTTTGTTTTAATTGCGGATACACGTACGATTTGAGTTTTATTTTTATTTTTTCCTGCCGCCCGCTGAAATCAACCTTAAGGTCTTTTAAAAATTGATTTGTTTCAAAAATCCTGAATCTATTCAACAAACTTCCCCTTCCTTTTTTTAGCGTCATTATGCCCTGCCTTAATCCTGTCTAACAATCGTTTATCAGATTTGATTTGAGACATCTCAATTGAATCCGCATAATAAGAATCTTCTATATCCGTCAACACCCTCGTTGTGATAAAATTAGA